>CAZNOA010000028.1:0-14614 GCA_964574565.1 uncultured Halobellus sp.
AGCCGATGTTCGTCGAGAGCCCCTTGTCGTGCATCATGTTCGTCGTCGGGGCGCCGACGCGCGACTTGTTGTCCTTCTCTTTGGAGTCGAACGCGCGCCACTCCGGCCCGCGGTCGATCTCGTCCTCCTCGACGACGAGTCCGCAGTCGACACAGACCGTCTCGCCGTGTTCCGTGTCCGTCGCAAGCTGGCCGCTACACTCGGGACACCGCAGTTCTTCGGCCGACGATTCGGTCTCCTCCTCGTCGTCGACGTGCTCCGCCGTGTACGTTCGAACGTTTTCGCTCATTGGTTAGTTCAAGTGGAGGGAACGGTGGGCCGAGAAACGCGTCTCGGTTGTTTTCCTCACTAACAGATAAGGGCTGAAAGCTTATAAAATGTGTTTTTCGTCTCAGTATTGAAAAGAGTTGAGAGAGGCGGTGACAGGCGCTTCTATGGCGATTATTACCGGTGTTTTGCGATGGCTCACAGATCGCCGTGATATCCCGGTCGTCGCCCGTATGCATATATAAATAGATTTCGCGGCACGCGGAGGTCGCGTCGACGGCGACCGGGGCTCCGGGAGGGCAACCGATTTGGGTATCGCCCGAGCAGAGGAGATATGGAACGCGACCGACTCGTCGACGGACTCGCGGCCCTCGAGGCCGACGGCTATCTCCTCGACGCCTCCCAGGACGACGCCAACCAGCTGTACCTCTCCGGGTTCACGGGCCCCGATCCGTTCCTGACGCTGTACGCGGACGGCGAAATCCACGTCCTCGTCGGAGGGTTAGAGTACGGCAGAGCGAAGAAAGAGGCGACGGCCGACACGGTCGAGCGCCACGCGGACTACGACTACGAGTACGGCAGCCGCGATGAGCGACACGACATGTACGCGGCGTTCGTGCGGGACAAGGGCGTCGAATCGGTCGCGATGCCGCCGCGCGGACCGGTCGGGACCGCGGATGCGATGCGCGAACGGGGGATCGACGTCGCCGTCGACGACGACGACCGCATCCGAGACGTACGCGCGGTCAAAACCGACGAGGAAGTCGAGGCGATACGCGAGGCGCAGCGCGCGAACGAGGCGGCGATGCGCGCCGCGGAATCGCTTCTCGCCGGCGCGGACGTGGCGGACGAGCGCGACGCCGAGCGGCACGGCGTGGCCCCGAAGACGCTCCTTTACGACGGCGAGCCGCTCACCAGCGAGCGAGTCGCCGAGGAGATCGAGGTGACGCTCTTACGTCACGGCTGCGCGCTCGACGAGACGATCGTCGCCGGCGGCGCGCAGGCCGCAGACCCGCACGACCGGGGTTCGGGGCCGCTTCGGGCGAACGAGGCGATCATCGTCGACATCTTCCCGCGCTCGAAGGCGACGAAGTACAACGCGGACATGACCCGGACGTTCTGCGTCGGCGAGCCGCCCGCGGCGCTTCGCGAATGGTACGACCTCACCGAGCGCGCCCTCGAGGCAGCGCTCGACGCAGTCGAGCCGGGGGCGACCGGCGAGGACGTCCACGCCGCCGCCTGCGAGGTGTACGAGGACGCCGGCGAGCCGACGTTTCGGACCGACCCCGAGACGGAGACCGGCTTCATTCACTCGACCGGACACGGGATCGGCCTGGACGTCCACGAGTCGCCGCGGCTCGCGAGCGGCGGCGGCGAGCTGGAGCCCGGCCACGTGATCACCGTCGAGCCCGGGCTGTACGACCCCGCCGTCGGTGGCGTCCGGATCGAGGACCTCGTGGTCGTCACCGAGGACGGATACGAAAACCTCACCGAGTACCCGATCGAGTTCGTCCTCTGAGGGATCGGCTCCGCCCCGGGCGATGCGCTCAAGCTCGACTGCCCCGAATCCGACGCCCGAGCCCGCTCCGTCGACTGCCGGCCCGGTTGGCCGGAATCGGAACCCGCTTTGACCCCTGCCGAATACGGTGACCGTGAACTGGCGGTACAAACACACGGCGCTCGCGCTCTGTACGCTCGCGTTCACCGCGACGATGGTCGCGCGGCTCGTCATCAGCCCGCTCGTCCCCCAGATCACGGCCGCGTTCGAGGTGTCGAACGCGGTCGTCGGTCTCGCGCTCTCGGGAATGTGGCTGGCGTACGCGCTGGCGCAGTTCCCGTCCGGCGTCCTCGGCGACAAGTACGGCGAGCGGGCGATCATCCTGACCGCCGTGGGCGCCACCGCCGTCGCGTCGCTGCTGATCGCCGTCGCGCCGTCGATAACCGCGTTCGCGCTGTTCACGGTCGTGCTCGGGGCGGGCGCGGGGCTCCACTACTCGGTCGCGACGACGTTCCTGACGAAGCAGTTCGACGACATCGGCCGGGCGATCGGCGTCCACGTCGCCGGTGGGCCGTTGGCGGGACTCGCCGCGCCCCCGCTGGCCGCGCTCGTCGGGTCGCGGTACGGCTGGCGCGTTGGGATCCTGTTGGGCGTCGCCGCCGCGGTTCCGGTGTTCGTCCTGTTCGCGTGGCGAGTGCGACCGACGGAGCCGACCCGGCCCGAACAGCCGATCCGCGAACGGTTCGCCGCCGGGCCGCTCGTCGAGCTCCTCTCGCGACCGGGAATCGCGTACACGACCGCGCTCGCGGTTCTCGGCGCCTTCACGTGGCAGGCGACCGCCTCGTTCCTGCCGACGTTCTTGGAGGTCGGAAACGGGCTCTCGACCGCGCTCTCAGCGGTGTTGTTCTCGCTGTACTTCGTCGTCCACGGCGGAACCCAACCGATCACGGGGTCGATCTCGGACCGGTTCGGGCGCGACGCGACGGTGATGGGAACGATGGCGGCCGGCGTCGTCGGCTACGGGCTTTTGGTCGCGGCGGCGGCGCTCGACCTCGGGCTCTCCGTGACCGTCGTCGCCGTCGGGTTCGTCGGCCTCGCGATGTCGTGGGGCGCCCCGCTCCAGTCGCGGTTCATGGACCTGCTCTCTGACGCAGAGCGCGGCGCCGGCTTCGGACTCGTCCGGACCGCGTACATGGTGATCGGGGCGTCGGGGAGCGTCGTCGTCGGCGCGGTCTCGGATTTCGCGGGGTGGACGGCCGCGTTCGGGCTCCTTGCGGGAGTGATGGCGCTCGGACTGGTCGCGTTGCTGGCGAATCGGCTGCTGCGGCTGGGGTATTAGCGCTCGGCGACGCGAGAAGCGGCGAAGTCGGTGAGAAGCGGCGAGCAGTTACAGTCGGTCGTCCTCGAGGCTCCCGGGATCCTGTGCGGTGTCGAACATGTTGTTCTCCGCGCCGTCGAGCATCTCGTCGCGCGGGTCGTCGTCGACGACGCTCACGTTGTACGCCTCGATACCGGAGGCGATGAGGTCCTCGGCCGCCTGCTCCTCGGAGACGAACTCCTGATCGGCGAGCTGTTGAAACTCCGCGTAGACGTCGTCAGACAGGTTCAGCTCGAACGTGGGCATACACCTCGTTCCGGCCGGATGTTTTTAAACGTTCCTTCGCCGGCACCGCCGTTCGCTTATAACTCAGACCACGCGCCGAGGAACCGCTGGAGGGCGGTCAGGTGGCCGACGACCGCGAACAACACCAGCAGCAGCCCGACGACGTTCAGCCCGACGACCAGCGGGGCCGAATACACCGCGGCGACGAGCCCGACGATCCCCATCAAAGCGAGGCGGTCGGCGCGGCCGAGCAGCCCGCCGTACTCGCGGCCGATGCCGACCGCCTGGATCTGGGTGCCGAGGTAGGAGGTCATGAGCACGCCCGTGACGGCCGCGAACCCGAGGGCGTACGCGTCGATCCCGGCCGTGAACCCGGCGAGAATCGCGATGTCGGCGTATCGGTCGAGCACGTGATCGAGGAGGTCGCCCCCGTCGGAGGAGACCCCGAGGTGGCGGGCCAGCGCGCCGTCGACGAGGTCGAACCACCCGTTGAGCAGCACGAGTACGGCGCCGAGCGCGTAAAACAGCGGCTCGCCGACCGCGAAGGCGACCCCGGCGGCGATCGCGATCCCGAACGCGATGACGCTCACCTGATCCGGGGAGAGGCCGAGCTTGGCGGCCGCCCGGACCCACGGTCCGAGCAGGCGCTCCGCCACCGACCGATACTGATCGAGAGTCATCTATCGGATCGGCTCTCGCGGCCGGCTCATAAATAATCGATGAAGTCGACGGTCCCCGCGCTCGGCTGACGGTTTCCCTCGATCGCGTCGCGGATCGCCGCGGCGACGGCCTCCGGGTTCGAATCGGTCACGTCGATCTCGTAGACGTTCTCCGCGCCGTGTTCGGCGACGGCCTCCGAGAGGATCACGTCGAGCGCCTCGCTTTCGGCGTTCTCTGTCGCGGTCGCCGCAGACTCTCCGCGGTCGCGGAGCCGCCCTTCGACGATTTCGGGGCGACAGCGCAACACGACGACGCGATCGACGTCGAAGCGATGCGACAGGTGCGAGTCGAGCACTCCGGACCAGTCGCCCAGCGCGTCGGCGACCGCGTCGAGGTCCGCGACGAGGGTGTCCCGGTCCGCGTCGCGCTCGGTCCAGAGGTCGTCGTCCGACGTGATCCGCTCGTTGAGGTGGATCACGTCGTAGTCGGCTTCGAGGAGGCCGGTCGCGGTCGTCTTGCCGGTTCCGGGGGTGCCGGTAACGGCGATTCGAGTCGGTGTCGCGGCCGAATCGATCGGATCTCCGTCGCCGGCGTCGTCCGTCTCCCCGGTCACGCCCGGGCTCCGAGTCCGAGTTCCGCGAGCGTCTCGTTGAGCGTCGCGACCGCCTCCCGCGTCTCCTCCCGGGTGCCCGTCGAGATCCGCACGTGTTCCGGGAGTCCGAACGAGGTGCAGTCCCGGATGATCACGCCGCGCTCCTGTGCGGCCTCCGCGACGCGCTCGCCGTCGCCGACCGCCGCGAGCACGAAGTTCCCCTCGGATTCGACCGTGGGGGCGTCGAGCTCCTCGCGAATGTACTCACGCGCCCACCGAGACGTTTCGACCGTCTTCTCCACGTGTTCGTCGTCGTCGAGGGCTGCGAGCGCGGCCCGACACGCCAACTCGTTCGCGGCGAAGGGCGTGTTGACCCGGGCGTAAGCCCCGCCCCACGCCTCGGGAACGACGCTGTAGCCGATCCGGAGTCCGGCGAGCCCGTACGCCTTCGAGAAGGTCCGGAGGACCGCCACGTCGTCGCGCTCGTCCACGAGCGGGATCGCGCTGTCGACGTCCGAGAACTCGCCGTACGCCTCGTCGACGACGACGAGGGTCTCCTCCGCGGTCGCGTCCGCGACGGCTCGCACCTCGTCGAGCGAGATCGTCGAGCCGGAGGGGTTGTGCGGCGAGGTGAGGTAGACGATGCGCTCGCCGCCGTAGGCGGTGAGGACCGTCTCCGCGTCCTGCGCGAAGCCGTCGTCGGGAGAGAGCTCGTACTCCGACACGTCGCCGTGGTGGTACCGCGCCGACATCGCGTAGTAGGCGAACCCCGGGCTCGGGACCAGCACCTCGTCGCCGGGCTCCAAGGCGGCCCGAGAGAGGTAATCGATCGAGCCGTCCGCGCCCGGCGAGACCCACACCTGCTCCGTTGACACGTCCCACTCTGCGGCGATCTTCGCGGTGAGATCGGTGTGTGAGGACTTGGGATAGGCGTTCACGCGGTCGGCGTGCGCTCGGATCGCCTCGACGGCCGCCGGGCTCGGCCCGTGCGGGTTCTCGTTCGAAGAGAGCTTGATCAGGTCGTCGGGGTCCAACCCGCGGTCGCGGGCGACCTCCTCGACGCCCCGGCCGGGGACGTACGGCGAGTGATCGGAGAGATCCCGTGGTTGCATGCGAATCGATCGGGGACGGTCGCTCTTAAGCGTGGCCGAACGGGGCGGGACGGGATCGTCTCGATCGCGGCCGACGAGCGACGAGCGACGAACAGCCGATCACCCCGCCGCTTCGAGCCGCCGTCGTGCCTCGGCGACGACTTCGGGACGCCCGGCGAGAGCGATTTCGACGCGATCACCCCCGTACGCGACGTCGTCGACGACGCCGCGGTCGTACGCCCAGGAGAGCGCCGCCTGCGTTCCGTCGGCGTTCGCGGCGTCGATTTTCGCGGTCGCGGTCGGGAGCGATTCGGCGACCGCTCCGCCGAGCGCCGCGAGTCCGGTTCCGTCGCGTCCGCTGACCGGAATCGGCGGACGGAGTCTTGCCGTCGCGGGGCCATCGTCGCCCGCGAGCTCTGTCGCGACCGCCTCCATCGCGGCGGCGCGCTCGGCCAGCGCCGAGTCGCCGACCCGGTCCGCCTTGTTGAGCAGCGGAACGACGGGCGCGGAGCCCCCCTCGATCAGCGACAGCGACGTTCGGAGCTTTCGGCGGAACGCGCCCGGGGCGTCGCTCGCGTCGACGACGAGCAGCAGGCAGTCAGCCGCACGCGCTTCGTCGAGGGTCGCCCGAAACGACCGCAATGCGTCGGTCGGGAGCCCGTCCACGAAGCCGACGGTGTCCGTGATCACGGTTCGCCGTCCGCCGAGGGTCGCTCGTCGACTGGTCGTCGAAACCGTCTCGAAGGGTCCGTCGCCGACGGAGAGCGCTTCGTCGGTCGCGTCGCCTGCTGTGGAAGGGTCGTTCGCATCGGCGGCGTCGCCTCCGTTGGCCCTGAGGGCCTCGCCCGAGGGGACCGGATCGCCGACTTCGCCGTCGACGTCGTCCGCGAGCCGTCGGCAGAGCCGAGACTTCCCGGCGTTCGCGTATCCGACGAGCGCGACGAGGTCGAATCCCGCCTCGCGACGGCGGTCTCGGCGTCCGGCGCGGTCGTCGACGATTCCGTCGAGCGCGCGCTCGACGGCGTCGATCTGCCGTTCGAGGTCGGCGACTCGTCCGTCTCCCTCCGGCCGCAGGCGGAGCGTCTCGCCGCCGTCCCGCGCGACGAGCTCTCGGAGGCGAGGGAGCTCGTAACGGAGCCGGGCGAGTCGCAACTGAAGCTCCGCGACCCGCGAGTCGGCCGCGGACGCGAAGCGCTCCGAGACGAGCCGAGGCCTGTCGATCACGACGGTTCCCGCCGGACAGAGGTCGCCCAGCGAGAACGTCTGTCCCGGCGAGAGCGTCCCGTCGTAGATCACCGTTTGCGCACCGCTTTCGACGGCGAGTCGCATCAGTTCCTCAGCCTTCCCCCGCCCGATCCCGTAGGTCGGATCCTCGCGTCGGGCCTGTGTCACCGCTCCGACGACGACGTAGCCGGCCGCGGCCGCGAGCTCTCGTATCTCAGTCGTGTCCGGCCGTGAATCGTCGTCGCGAGCCGCGATGAGAGCACGGCCGGTGGTATCGGCGTGGGACACGTCAGAGACGGATATAACGGGCTGACGGATATAAATCGTTCACCGGAAACCCGGTGTGGTAGCGGGCCGCGAGAGCGAGCCCCGGAGGGGGCGGGCCGCGCCGCCAGCGGAGTTCCGCTGCGTCGGTCAGGGCACTCGAACGTCGTGTTCGAGCGTGCCGACGCCTTCGACTTCGACTTCGACGGTGTCCCCGTCGGCGAGCGCGCCGACGCCCGCCGGCGTCCCGGTCGCAATCACGTCGCCGGCCTCCAAGGTGAGGTAGCTCGTGATCTCCTCGATGAGCGTCGGCACGTCGAACATGAGGAACGACCGGTCGCTCGACTGTTTCGTCTCGCCGTTCACGCGGAGTTCGACGGTCGCGTCGTCGGGGACCTCGTCGGGTGTCGCGAGCACCGGGCCGAGCGGCGCGGCGCCGTCGAACGCCTTCCCGCGCACCCAGTTCTGCTCGCGGTTCTGATCGTCTCGGTTCGAGACGTCGTTCATACATGTGAACCCGGCGACGACGTCCATCGCCTCGTCCGCGTCGACGTGTTTACACTGCTCGCCGACGACGACTGCGATCTCGGCTTCCCAGTCGATCCGGTCTTTCCCGCCCGGCACCGTCACCGTGTCGCCGTGGCTCGCGAGCGCGTTCGGGGGTTTCAAGAAGAGCAGCGGCCGGTCCGGCACGTCGTTGCCGAGCTCGGCGGCGTGATCGGCGTAGTTGCGTCCGATACAGACGATCTTCGTCGGCTCCGCGGGGGGTAACACGTCGATGGCGTCGTCGTCGAGCGCGTACTCCTCGCCGCCGAAGGCGACGGTGCCGCTCTCGGGGTCGTAGCTGCCTTCACGGATCGAGCCGGCCGGATCGCGGTATCGGGCGTAATGCATGCGACGACGATCGCTCGGGATATTGAAAAGAGTTGGCGGACCGCTTCGGCGCCAGCGGGTGGCGCGGGCCGACGCCCGCAGTCGGCGATCGTCGTCGGCAGCGGCGGGTTTGCGCCGAAGTCACGCCGAAGGACCGTTCGATCCGCTTCAAATCGGCGTCGACTTTTATTATGCCTCGCCGAGAGGATCAGGTCGTACCATGGAACTCACCTGGCACGGCCACTCGACGTGGCACGTCGTTGTCGACGACACGGAACTGCTGATCGATCCGTACTTCGACAACCCGAAGACCGACGTCGACCCGGAGGAGCTCGACCCCGACTACCTCCTCTTGACCCACGGTCACACGGACCACATCGCCGACGCCGATCGCTACGAGGGAGCGACCGTGGTGGCCACGCCCGAGCTGACGAGCTACATGCAGGACACCTTCGGCCACGACTCCGCGGTCGGCGGCATGGGGATGAACATCGGCGGGACCGCCGAATGCGGCGACGCGTGGGTGACGATGGTCCGCGCGGACCACTCGAACGGGATCGACACGGGATACGGCACCTCTGCGGGAATGCCCGCGGGGTTCGTTATCGGCGATAAGAAGCCGACTCAGGAGGCCGACCCCGACTGCACGACGTTCTACCACGCCGGCGACACCGGGCTCATGTCGGAGATGGTCGACGTGATCGCACCGTACCTCGAGCCGGACGCCGCCGCGCTGCCGACGGGCGACCACTTCACGATGGGGCCCGCGGGCGCCGGCATCGCCGCCGACTGGGTGGGCGCCGACGTCGTCTTCCCGATGCATTACGACACGTTCCCGCCGATCGAGATCGAGACCCGCGAGTTCGTCAACGAGGTGAAGGCGGCCGGCGCCGCGGCGGAGCCCGTCGTCTTGGAGGGCGACGAGACCTACTCGCTGGAGCCGTAGGGCGGTCGTTCCCGTCGAGGTCGTAATCCGGCGCGTCTTGCAGGCGGTTTCCCGTCAGACGCGCCCGGAGAACGCTCTTTTCGTTCGCCGCGGTTCGGCATGGGAACCTTTAGGCCGCCGGAAATCGATTACGAAGGCGTATGTCCGATATCCAGACCACGACCGTTTCCGAAGCGGGATACGCCTGCACGAGCCAAGTCGGCGACTTCGACCTCCAGATCGACGCGACCGACGAGACCGGGCCGAACCCGAACGCCGCGCTCGTCGCGACGTACGCCTCCTGTTACCTCCCGGCGTTCCGCGTCGGCGGGAGTCAGCGCGGCGAGGAGGACCTCGGGAAGATACAGATCGACGCGAGCGCCGAGCTCGACGACGACGACGACCTCTCGGCGATCTCCTTCGACGTCCACGTCGAAGCCGAGCTCGACGACGAGACGGTCGCGGACATCGCTGAGCGCGCGGAAGGGATCTGTCACGTCCACGCCGCGCTCCGTGAAGAGCTCGCCGCCGACGTGAGCGTCTACCCCGGCGCGTTCTGAGCCGGACTCCGACCGCCGTTTTATGGCCGTGTGAGGATCGGTGATTCCGACGTGTTCGACTCCGGAGCGACGCGTGCGGATTCGATGGCGGTGCGGGCGGATTCGATGGCGACTCGGTCGATCACCCGGCGGCGTATTCGACGACCACGCTGGAAGCGGCGTAGCCGATCGCACCGATGATGACGCCGGCGACGATCGCGCCGACAAATCCCTGGCCGACGACGAACGCGAGGAGGAACCCGACCATGCCGACCGCGTTCGCACACAACAGTCGCAGCGTTCGATACGAGGGTTCCCGAGAGGACATGGGTTCGGTAGGCGGGCGGCGGGTGAACTACCCCACCCTGCTCGGCCTGACGGCCTCGCTGAGGGTGGGGCTTCCTGTTTCTGTGTCGGAACTTGCATCCGGCGTGGACACAGCGGCTCCAGACTCCGCAGGCGTAGATTCGGAGTGTCCCACTCTTATTGGTTCGATGGGGCGGTTCAACGAGCCGACACACGCTTTTTGTCGCGTTTGAATGTCGGCCTGTTGTCCTACCCCCGCAAGGAGCGAGTCGTCCCGTGTGGGACAACAAGTGAGTCGGGAGCGGTGACACGGAACGCCCATCTTACTACCATTGATGGGCATTCGGATAATAATTGTATCGCTGTCTAAGCGGGTGATGACGGCGCTGTATCCCCACACTACTGCGTTCCTTGTCCGCTGGCGCGGACTGCGGTACTCGCTGAGGGTGGGGGCTTAGCGCCTGCACCACAGCTAAAAATCCACGAGTCGGGTCGTCGAGAGCGACGGTCGGAACGCGTTTTCCCCGATGTCCGAGACCGACGGCGGTACCGAACGGTTTTGGTCCCGCCGCCGGAACACCCCGGTATGGTCCTCAAGGAATCCGACTCCGAACTCGACCGCGGCGACGCGGCGCCGGACTTCGAACTGCCCGGGACCGACGGCGAGGTGTACGGCCTCGACTCGTTCGCCGAATCCGCGCTGCTCGTCGTCTTCACCTGTAACCACTGCCCGTACGCGAAAGCGAAGTTCGACCTGCTCAACGATCTCGCGGCCGACTACGACGACCTCGCGGTCGTCGGAATCAACCCGAACGACGCGGAGGAGTACCCGGAAGACTCGTTCGAGGCGATGCGCGAGCGCGTCGCCGACGGCGCGATCGCCTACGACGCGTACCTCCGCGACGAGACGGGCGAAGTCGCCGCGGCGTACGGCGCGGTGTGTACGCCGGACCCGTTCCTGTTCGGCCGCGAAGACGGCGAGTGGCGGCTCCGGTATCACGGGCGGCTCGACGACGCGATGAGCCCCGACGAAGAGGCGTCCGAGTGGTACGTCCGTGAGGCGGTCGACTCGGTGCTCGCGGGCGAGGACGTCGACGTTCCCGATCGCCCCTCGCGGGGCTGCTCGATCAAGTGGCCCGACGAGTAGGAAGCGAGCGCCGGGCCGCTGCGAATCGTTCCGCCGGAGACGGGTTAAAAAGGGTTCAGGGCGAACGGGGCGTATGCCAATGAAAGCGGACGGCGAGGCGAACCTCCACGAGATCGATCGGTTCGACGGGGGCGTCGGTTGGATCGCCTACCCCGAGGAGACGATGGAGCGGGCGAGCCACGCCCTCGCAGTCCCGAACGAGGAGAGCGAGACGGACGACGTGTGGGTGATCGATCCGGTCGACGCCCCCGGCCTCGACGAGCTGCTCGCGGAGTTCGGCTCGGTCGCCGGCGTGGCCGTCTGTCTGGACCGTCACAAACGCGACAGCGCTGCCGTCGCGAGGCGGCACGACGTCCCCGTGTACGTCCCCGACTGGATGACCGGGGTGGCCGATAAGCTGGATGCACCCGTCGAACGCTTCGGGTCGCGGCTGGCCGACACCGGCTTCGAGGCGTTTCGGATCCGCGACTCCTCGGTGCCGCCGTGGCAGGAAGTCGGCCTCTTCGACGGCGAGACGCTCGTCGTGCCCGAATCGCTCGGCTCGGCGTCGTACTTCCGCGGCGACCGCGAGCGGCTCGGCGTCCATCCGATGCTCAGGCTCACACCGCCGCACGAGGCGCTTTCCGGGCTGAATCCCGACCGCGTCCTCGTCGGCCACGGGGTCGGGGTGTTCGACGACGCCGCGATTGCGGTCGAGGACGCGCTCTCGAGCTCCCGTCGGAACGCGCCCGGCCTGTACGCGAAGACCCTCCGGTCCGCGCTCGGTATCTGACTGGTGTCTCCCAGATCCCATCGCCCGTGATCCACATCACCCGAGACCTCCTGACCGTGCTGTTGGACCTCGCGGCCGAGGAGGATCCACAGGAGTCGAACATCCGGCTTTCGGCGACCCGCGCCGGTGAGTTCGAAGAGGAGACCGGCCTCGACCCGGAGGTGCCCGTGTTGACGCATTTCACCCTCTCCGGCGTGGGGAGCTCGGTGAACGCGGTGTTCGGAGTCGAACTCGGGACGCCGGCTGGCCACGGCGGCGCGCGGTTCCTCTCGCATCCGGACGGCTTCCTCGGAGTGTCGAAGGCGGACGACCTCGCGGCGGTCGTGATCGTCGCGATCCCCCCGTACGACGACGACTCGGTCGCGGCGTTCGACCGCGCCGGCGACGGGGTCGAGTTGGCGGTCCTCGACGCAGCCCCGCCCGAGGAGTCGGTTCCTGAGTGATCGGTCGGGACGCGGGGGCTCGCCCCCTCGCCGACGAACAGGAGTTTAAAGCCCCCCGAGGGAGTACCCCGTGGCGATGGCAGCACGCCCACCCGGCGGCGGCGGATCCTCGGAACCCGAGGCGATCGAGTTCGGCATCGCCGTGCTCGACGCCCGGATCGAGGAAGCGGACGTGTCGTTTCCCGCGACGGGCGAGGAGATACTCGACGCGCTGGACGATCAGGACATCCCGTACGACGCGAAGGGCCGGTCGATCGCGCTCCGAGACGCGCTCGACCAGGTCCCGAAGAACCGGTTCGAAAACGAGACCGAACTGCTCGACGCGCTGTACCCGGTGTTCGATCGGAAGCGACGGGAGGGCGGCGGCTTCCTGAGCAGCCTGCGTGACGCGCTTCCCTTCTGAACGGGCCGCTACTGAGCGGATTGTCCGACTTCGGCCTCCTGCTCGTCGCTTCCGGTGTCGAATCGCTCGATGATGTCGTTCACCAGCACGACGTCGCCGACGGCCCTGACCCAGCGGTACGGGATGATGACCCCGGTGTTGCGCTCGACGCGACCGGCGAACAGTTCGCGGTTGAGTTCGGCGAGCGCGAGCCCGGTCACGGCCTGTGCGTCGAGGTCGAGTCGGACGTCTTCGACCTCTCCGACGAAGACGCCGTTGTTCGAGTAGACCTCGCGACCGACGAGCGACGTGATCTCCTGTGGAGCAGCGTTCATATGAGATACGGTCACGAGCGCGCCTATTAAGCGTTCGTTGTCGAACGACGCCCGTCTGACGACGGCCTTCAAGCGGCGTCCGCAAGCGGGACCGCAGCAAGGGTACGGGGAGGGCGAAACGGCCCCGGTCTTCCCTACCGCGGTGCGACCAGTTCGACCGGATGCATCGGGGCGGAGCCGAGCAGCCCGTCGAGCTGCTCGGTACAGGAGGTGCCGGTCGCGACGACGACGCGGTCCGTGTCGCCGAACTGCTCTCTGAGGGGTTCACCCACGTCCATGCTCAGCTCGTAGTAGTCGGTCTTGTAGCCGAACGAGCCGGCCATGCCGCAACACTCCGTGTCTGACGTTCGCACGTCGTAGCCGAGCCGCTCCATCACGGCGGTCGCGTGTTCGCCGACCCCGATCGTCCGCGCCTGGCAGTGCGGATGGTAGGCAACCCGCTTGCCCGACGCCACCGGGCCGCTCCCTTCCGCCGGCGCTCGCAACGCGGCCGGGTCGCCTCCGTTCTCCAGCAGGCCGAAGCAGTATTCCATGACGTCGTAGCTGGCGTCCGCGAGCCGTTCGTACGACGCTTCCGGAAGGAACTTCTCGTACTCGCTCCGGAACATCGCGAGGTCGCTCGGCTCGATCACGACCACGTCGCGTCCGGCGTCGACGTGCGTCGCAAGCTCGGCGTACACGTCGTGTGCCGCCCGCTCGGCCGTCTCGACCATGCCCTGCGAGAGCGGCGGGCGGCCGCTTCCGGGAAGGTCGGGGACGCGGACGTGAACCCCGAGCGCCTCGAGCGCGCGGACGGTCGCTTTCCCCCGGCCGACGTCGACGTAGTTGGTCGCGGTGTCCGGGTACACCACCGCCTCGCGGGTCGCCTCGGCGGCCGAGACCGCGGGGCCGCCGCGCCGGTCGAACCAGTCGACGAGCGACTCGCTCGCGAACGCCGGCAGGTCGCGGCGGCGGTCGATACCGGCGACGCGCTCGGCGAGGACCCGCGCGGGACCGAAGTCGCCGAGCCGGTTCGCCACCGGGGCGGTCCGGCTCCCCCACTTCGCCAGCGTCTCGTAGTTCCCGACGAGCCGCGTGCCGAGGTCGAGTCCGGCGGGCTCCTCGTCGGGGACCAGCTCTTCGAACGCCCAGTCGACCTGGCTTCGGTCGGCCTCGCCGCGGTTGATCCGGTCGCGGACGACGGTGTTGATCCACGGGATGTCGATGCCGACCGGACAAGCGGGGACACAGCGTGAGCACCCCGTACACAGGTCGTTGAACTCGGCGGCCACGTCGAGCCCCTCGATCCCCGCCTCCCAGCCGGTGGCGATGCCGCCGGAGTACGTCTCGCCGCCGAAGGCGTGGCCGCCGACGCTCTGGAAGTTGCCGCAGGCGTTCGAACAGGCCGAACACCGGATGCAGTACAGCGTCTCTTGTAACTGGTCGTCCTCGCGCATGGCCATGCGGCCGTTGTCGATGAGCACGAGGTGGAAGTCGCGGTCGTCGCCGGAGCCGTCGGCGAGGGGGTCGGCGTCGCTCTCGAAGTCGGGGACGGGTGAACCGACCGGCGGCGTCAGCGTCGAGATGTAGGAGGTCACGTCCTGACCGGTCCCCGAGCGGCCGATCAGCTCGACGAACGGCGAGAACTCCTCGACCGTGGGGACGAGCTTCTCGACGCCCGCGACCGCGACGTGGGTGTCCGTCGCGGTCACCG
>CAZNOA010000029.1:0-14388 GCA_964574565.1 uncultured Halobellus sp.
CGCCGTCTTGTGGATTTCGGTCACGTACTAACCGAAGATAGATCCATCACTGCGGGCAATTACGTTGGATAATACGTATGGAACTCTCTTCTGAGCGGTGTTCTCCTCGCTTCTCTACAACGCGGGGATGAGGCGGATCGGAAGCTGACGTTTAGAACAGATCCCACATTCGATAAACTCGCAGCCCAGAGCGACCGTGTGGACTTGTTACCCCGGACGAACTTTTAAACGGGTACTTGCGCATGAGAGTTGTGTGCCTATTCACCGTGCGAGACCGGTAGATCAACTGTACGAAGAAGTCGCAGAGTACGACGTTGTGCTCACCCCGGACGCGCCGCTGGCGAGTGCGATCAATCGTCGCGTAGACGTGCCGCAGTTCGGGACGTTCGCAACGACACCGCGCCGGCTTGCCGCAGGACGGCGTGAACGAGCCGAGGACCGTACGGCGTTTCTCGAAGTTATCGACCGCACTGACCACGATTGGAAGTCGATCAGTTACGCCATCGGGAACGTGCTACAGTGCTGGGAACACCAGGGTTCCGCCGAGTCCATACTCGAGTATCATAGTTACGTCGATGAGGCGACCAGCGACGTCGTTGAGATCATGGCGGAGCTGCGATCAACGTCGAGATCGTTGACAGAGCACACGGCCGATGGGGGATCGCTTGCCGTTATCGGAGAATCACAGTTGACGACGTTGGAACGGTCGATCCTCCCTGAAACGTACGACAGTATCGAGCTGTTCACGGCTGAAGCGTTTGAGTATCCGTCGTTCAACATCTTCGACTCCTCCTCAGACATCGTCGATGCGATCCGTGACACCGTCACCGCGGCGACTGCTGGGAACGTCGCCGTGGTGTTGGACGGGAGTAGCCGGTATTCGTCGCTCATCGAAGCGGCGTTTGAGACGGCCGGCATCCCGTACTACGGCGGTCCGGGATTCATTGACGAACCACACCACCGTGCGTTTCTCAACCTATGCCGGGCAGGGTTCCGCGGCGGGGGGACGACTGTCGGTGATGTCAAACCCGTGCTGACACAGATGGGCGTTGAGGTTCCCATTGACCACGATAACAAGCGGTTACACGAGGCTGCAGTTCCGGAAACGGCGTGGATTCGGGAGTTCTGTCAGTCGGTTACCTCGTACACGTTCGATGATGCGCTCTCCGAGTACGAGTCACAGGTCGGTGAGCGCCTGACGGCATTCCGGGACGAGCTCACCGAGTTAGGGGTAGCTGCGTCACTGGTCAGTGCGGACACGGTCGACGACCTCGCGTATTATCTCCAGACGTACGAGGTTCCGATCAACAGAGAGAACGAGGGTGTGCTTTTAGCCGATGCAAAATCTGCCGGGTACGTTGACCGGCCGGTCGTCTTCCATGTCGGGTTAGACGAAAGCTGGACGCATTCACCGCCACGGCGACCGTGGGTCGAAACTGAGGCGCAGTTCCGGCGGTATCTCAATCAGTTCCAGCTCCTCATTCAAAGCGGGGTCAAGCAGTATTATCTCGTTCAAGACACGCAGGGCGGACAGCCGGTCACGCCGTGTCTGTACTTCGGTGAACTGCTCGATGACGAGTACGATCAATTTAGCGATCTCGATGCGGTCTCACATCGGCGATCAACGGCTGACAGGGAACCCGGGTTTGAGCCAGAAGACACGGACGTTGAAGCCAAAACGGTGGAGACCATCAGTCAGTCAAGCCTCAACAGCTACGTGAACTGCCCGCGGGATCACTTTTTCAGCCGGTTGGTAGACGGTCCGGACAAAGACTACTTTGCGGAGGGGAACTTGTTTCACGACTTCGCCGAGTACTACGTGAATCACCCCGACGTCGTCGACGCCGACGCCATCACGGCGGTGGTTGACGTCATGGTAGAGGAAGCGCGGCCGCTGTTCGCCGGGACTGACGAGCCGCTTCGCCGCCGAAAGTACCGTATCGGGCTTGAGACGATCGTCGAGTACCTCGATGCCCACGGCCCTGAGGATGAGGACTTTCTCACGCCGGCGTCCGGGTGGGGCGAGAACTTCTTCGCAGCGTATTTCGACGAGCCGATTGACTCGCCGCTCACGGAGCGCTGGTTCGACGACGCGGCACTCGGGATCAAGGGAAAGATCGATCTTGTCGCCGCCCCGGATCATCTCGTCGATTTCAAGAGCGGGCGGAAGAAGTCACGGCGCAGTGTCGTCAAGCAGGCCGCGATCGACCCGCCGAACGACACTCCGAACTTCCAGGCGGCGCTGTACCTCTGTCATTTCCGGACGGAACACCCAGATGAGCCGATCGAGTTCACGTTCTTCCATTTCTTGGAAACGCTGGACGACGTCATCAGCGGCGACGCCGATCTCGCCGAGACACTCACGACCGTGACGTACTATCCGTGGACGTTCGATGAGTACGTCGGATCCCGAGCGGCGTACGACACGCTACTCGACGGGTACAACGACTGTGTGGCCACGTTCGAGGATCTCGGATTCGAGGCGTACACGAACATCATGGAACAGTTGACGTTTCCGGACACGACTGAGAAAGCCGAGCTCCGGGATTCGGAGTTCATCGAGGCATTCACGGACGCCGTCAACGCCCAAACAGGAGCCAGCGTCGATGCGGAGAAGGGGTGTGATCAAGCGATTCGCGCGCTGAATGGCGTTCGACAGCGATCATTCTTCCGGGAGGATCTGGATGCGATCGAGCGGTTCGTCACCGAACGGATCGAGGAGCTCAACGCGTATCGCCGCGGTGAGGACCGGTTCCCGGTCGAGGGACTCGGTGGTGAACCGAACTATCGTCGCGTTGATCACCGCGATTTGATTCTGGAGGGACCAAGCAATGACTGAACCGACACCGAACCCGGAGCAGGAGGAGCTCATTGAGAACACGGAGGGGACGTACGTTGTCGATGCAGGGGCCGGAACCGGGAAGACGTTCGCTATTACGCACCGGTACGCGGAGATTGTGGCCCAACCGTCTGTCGAACCCGAAGACGTTCTGCTCGTGACGTTCACGCGGAGTGCCGCAACCGAGATGAGAGAACGCATCGTTGACCACTCGACGTACTCGCTGCGAGAGCTTGCGGACGGGTCGATCCAGACGTTTCACTCGCTGTGTTCTGATATCCTGCAGGAGCACGGGTATCGCGCACCGACGCATCTCGGCGTCGACGAGCGAATCACCGGCTCGACACGCGTTGTTGAAAATAGCCTCGTCGAGAACGAGTTGTTCGAGGCGTTCCTCGACCAGTTCCGCGATGCTCACCCTGAGTACGCGGATGTGTTCCGTGCGCTATCGAACCCGGTTGCGTTACTCGACGTCGTGTCGGAGCTCGCATCGAAGGGTGTGTTTCCGACGAGTGAGGGGTGGTACCGGGACGGAGAAGACACGCTGGATGGTGATTTCGACGCGTTCAAATCACTGTTTGACGAGGCCAACCAGCCGCGGAGCGACGGCCGCAAGCAGTCCACACTTCGGGAGAAGCTGGGTCGCTACGGGCGGAATAAAACGTACCTGCCCGATGCGCCGGCGAAAGTCGATGTGCGGGGTGACGGGACGAAACAAATCCCGGAACAGGTTGCGAAACGGGTGTTCGATGAAGACCGAGAGCAGCTCAAAGCGTTCGTTCACGACATCTACGTTGAGTACCTCGAGTTCGCGCTCGGTCGGAACTACCTGACGTTCGGCTTTCTGCAGCTGTTCGCGTTCGTCCTGCTGTGTGAGAGTGACGCGCTTCGAGACCGGATCGCGTTTGAGTACGTGATGGTTGACGAGTTCCAAGACACGAGCGAGATTCAGTTCAAGCTCGCGCTGCTGCTGGCCGGCACTGAGAATTTCTGTGTCGTCGGAGACTGGAAACAGAGCATCTACTCGTTCCAATACGCTGATGTGGATAATATCCGTGAATTCGATGCGCGGCTGGACCAGTTCCGTACCGACCTCAATGCGGACCGAGATCGCATCCAGTTCGCGTACGACGAGATTACTCGGATCGAGCTGACCGAGAACTACCGATCAACCCAATCGATTCTCGACTTCTCCGAGGAGGCGCTCGCTGTGCCGGCGACCGACCGAGAAACGATCGACGAAACCGCACTGGACGATGTCGTCTCGTTGTCGTCGAATGCTGCGTTCGACAACACCACTATCGAAGGCGTGCAGCATGCTGACGAGCACGAAGCGGTGTTATCGACGATTCAGAATGTCGTCGGGAACGCGGCGTATGCCGTCGAGGATGAGGACGGAACCGAGCGGGCACCGACTTACGGTGACATTGCGGTCCTGACTCGCACGCGCGATTTCGGCCGGGAACTGCTGACAGTCGCCGATGCGTACGAGTTCCCGATGGCCTACGACGGCGGCGTTGAGCTGTTCAGAACTGATCAGGCGAAACTGCTGCTCGCTTGGCTCCGAATCCTCGACTCGAACGCTGATCGCGGATGGGCGCCCGTGCTTGAAGAAGCTGGATACGCGCTCGATGAGATCAACCATATCCTCACCACAGGCGAGTACCCCGAGAACATGGTCGCGTTTCGGGACGAGATCAGGAATCGAGCCGGGGTTGGAGCGGTTGCGAGAGCCGTGTTCGACCGGTACGGGTTCACCGGGGAATACGCGGACGTCATCCTCCATACGCTCCAGTCGGTCCACGAGTCGTCGACGCGCACTCGCGGCGACCTGATCAGGTTTATTCAGCGCGGTATCGAGAGTGGCAGCACACACGACGTGTTCACCAGCGCCGGCGTCGATTCCGTCACGGTCCAAACGATCCACTCCGCGAAAGGGCTTGAGTACCCGATCGTGATCCTTGGGAACATGAACAGCGGGAAATTCCCACCGAACGGTGCCGGGTCTAGCGACATCCAGTACACCGAGCCGGCCGGGCTCCGCCAGCGCAAACAGTACGCTACCGTCGCCGAACATCCGCACGTGTACGATAACTGGCGACACGACGTCATTCGTCACTGCCTGCCGCGTGCGTATGACGAAGAGCGACGGCTGCTGTACGTCGCTATTACGCGAGCTGAGAGTCACGTCTTGTTTGCCAGCGGTGACGATCCGAACACGTTCTTCGAGGAGCTTCCGTTCCCCACTCGCGATGGTGACCCGTCAGTCGAGCGCGTTGAGCGACCCGCGACGGCCCAATCCCAGCTCCCGTTCTCAATCGTGACGCCGGACGGTCCGACCGGCCATACGCCTCACACCCTCATGGACGGCGACGTGTTCGAGAGCGATGAGATCGAAGACGAATCGGTAGAATTCCGCGGTCGAGAGTTCGGATCTCGCGTCCACGACTTCGCAGAGGCGTACGCACTCGGGGACGATGTGAGGCCAACGACGGACGAGACGGCGGACGAACAGCACGTCAAAACGCTACTCGATACCCTTTCAGGCGACCTTCACGTCGAAGAGCGAGCCGTCCTTCCAGTAGCGGTGGACGGCGAACGGGTGACGATATCCGGCATCGTCGACCTGGTGCATGAAACACCGACCGAAATCGAAATTATCGATTACAAGACCGATCGGACCAGACGCGGTCAGTCAGAATACCGGAAGCAGCTCAGCGTGTACTACCACGTCTTGTCCGAATGGTTCCCGGATAAGAATGTGAGTGTAAGTCTCTTCTATACAGCAACCGGAGACCGCGAGTTCATCGAACCGCTTCAGATAGACGAGCTTCGAAGCGTGATCCGAGCAGCTGAAACGGAGAACTGAGACCCGACAGCGGGTCGCGTTTCGGGGAATATCAATGCAGTTGAATCGAATACGGGCTCGTTCCGTACTCGTCTGGACTCACCGTGTGTGGACTACCGTTCTCCCGGCTGTAGGCGTTCGCCGTCGGATGCGTAGATCGCGTCGAGTGCTTCCTGAACGCGTGTCGCCTCCCCGAAGGAAACGAGGTCGCCGCCGTTGCCGGCGATCGCGGTTGCGAACTCCGTGAGGAGCGTGGTCACCGTCTCTCCGCGCTCGCCAACAAGCGTCGTCTCAGTGTCGCGGCCGTAGTCGCGCACGAGCCGGTGCCATTCCAGCAGCGAGAGCGACCCGTCGTCGCCGATGACGGTGATACTGTTCTCTTCGTCGACTTCGAGGTCGCAGAGGAGGTCGATCCTCCCGCGGATACCGTCTGCGCGGAAGGTTCCGACCGCGTCGTTCTCGTACGTGTCGGGTCCCGAGTACCCCACGTCGGCGGAGACGGTTTCGATCGGGCCGAACAGCTCCTGGACGCCAAAGAGAAAGTGGGTCCCGACTTCTCGGAGCGGTCCGCCTTGGTCGCGTGACGCTAACCACGCGACGTCTTGCCAGTCTCGGGGCCACTCGGGAAACCGGAACTGCAACTCGATCCGACGCGGGTCGCCGATCTCGCCGTTGGCGACCGCCTCGCGCAGCCGAACGAATCCCGGCGTGTACCGGAGCGGGAGATTCACGGCCGTGACGCGGTCGGTCTCCTCGGCGAGCGCCACCAGTTCGCGGCCCGTTTCGGCGTCCGCTGCGATTGGTTTCTCACAAATCACGTGTCTGCCGGCCGCGAGCGCGTCAGCGACTACGTCGCGGTGAGCGAGCGGCGGCACGCCAACGTAGACGGCGTCGAGGCCGTCGATCTCGACGAGTGTCTCGTGGTCAGTCGTCGTTACGGTGCGCTCGGTGCCGTGGGCGGCCGCCAGCGTCGCGGCACGGTCTGCGTCAAGATCACAGGCGCCAGCCAATGCGTAGCGGTCGTGAGAGTCGATCGCCTCGGCGAGCCGGTTTCCGATCACGCCGCAGCCGACGATACCGATGTGTATCACGTCCGTTGAGAACAGTTCGACGCGCTTGTGACTTCGGGAAGTGGCGGTTAGCGAGTGAGGTGAATCGAGGTCGATTCGGCCGGGGAGATCCAGAGTGAGCGGACGCGGAGAAAGTAGGCACAGCGGCGCGGGACTGGGGATCGAACAAAGCCGAAAGATACGCTGAAATCACGGCGAGAAACCGGGTCTATCGGATGGGCTAATTTTCACCGGTCGTGTGAGCCACGGGTAGCACCGACGTCACCGCTATAACGCAGCGTCACCGTGACAGGCAACTGCTCACCCGCTTCACCGGCCGACAAACAACTTTACGGCACAGACGTTCGCATTTCGACGCATGGTGGAATACGCGAAATACCTCAACGATATCGTCCACGAACCGACACAAACCGAGGGCCAAGGGGTAGATCTGACGGTCGAAGCGATCTACGAGGTTGCCACGCCGGGGCGCGTTGACTTTGGCGGCAGCGAACTGGAGGCTGCTGAGCTCGAACCTCACGACAGCGAACACCGGAATCCCGGTGACGATTACGAGTGGTGGAATCTCGACTCCGGAACGTACCTCCTCGGATATAACGAGTCGGTCGACGCGACGGAGATCACACTCACCGTTCAGACCCGCACAGCGCTGATGGAACGGGGGGCTTTCCACCCGACGCTACGGGCCACCGAACTGCCACGGGTTCCGTTGACCGTCGGCGGTGCTGGGATACGGATCAAAGAGAACGCCCGCGTCTCGACTGTCGTTGGAGCAGACTAGACGGAACACACTGTGCGGCTGGCCGAAACTGAAATCCCGGTCCCGAACGCCGTTGAAAACCGCGTGTTCACACCGACGCGTGTTTTGGGTCGTGAGCTCGCCTCACGTCGCTTCGGCTTCGCTCACGGTCACGGAGAACCCGGCTCGCCGGAGTCGCTCGACGAGTGGCATCCCGACCCCAGATTCCGGTGTTGTTCGAGTCCGGTCTCTGTCACCGCTGCCGCGCGTTCGAGCCTCCACCGACGGATACGTTCCGGGCGTCTCGTCAGTTCCAGCGTGATAGTTGGCGTCGACGTACGCCGGAAATGGATCTGACACGACCGGTGTTTATCCGAGACGTCGTCATTAGTAAGCAGTCCGTAACGCCGCTGTCGACGAGCGCCGTGCGACGGCCCATTTCACCGGATCGGCCGGAAATCGTCGTAGAGCGCGTCTACTGACCCGGCGCGTGCCGAAGCGGTCGAACCCGTAACCAGCGGCGACCGCGGGCGTCGGCAGGGGCGCTAGTCGATATCGTGTCCGACGCCGGATTCTACGCGTCGGTAATCGCGTTATAACAAATACCGAACCACGAGTGCAATAATCAACGCATGAAAGAGCCGGACTCGGAGACCACGGGTGAGCGTCCGGTGGTTGCGACCATCGAGCAATACGCAGATTCCCCGGATATCTGTACGATCCACTTCGATCCGGCGGAGCGGGACCCGAGCGACGAACACGCGACGACGGCTTGGATCTCCGCGGTGGAAGGGTCCTACTGTTCGCTGAGCGCCAGGCGATAATCCGTCGTCTCGGGGCGGAGCGGCCCCCGATCACGGTCGTCGAACCGAGTAGGTCGTCACACCGAGTCGTCCGTCGAACACGGGACGCGCCCGCACCGATTCCCTCGCGGGGGGCCTGCGTCTCTCAGAGCGCTCACGCAGCGGGGTCGCGGACGGAAAGTAACCCCTGCGCCATGAGCCGGCGGGCGATCACGACGAGTCCGTTGCCGAATCCGCCGCCGAAGATCGCCTGCTCCTCCTTCGATCCCGGCACGATCGAGCTCACCAGTATCGTGGAGCGATCGATCAGGAGGAGCCGGCCGATCGCGGTCTCCTCCGTCTCCTCGTCGACCCCCTGTAACCACTCGAGCCCCGAGATGAACGTCTTGGCCTCCGGGATCTCGGCTTGGATCCGCTCGACGAGCGACTCGGACAGCGCGCCGATGAGAAGGTCGATCTCGTCGCCGACCCCGTTCAGTGCGTCCACCAGCCCCTGATTCAGCAGGGAGTCATCGCCGATGACGAGGACGATCTCCTCCGCGGCCCCGTCGATGAGCTGTGTCGTCCGGTTTTGGATAGCGGTTCGGCCGGACATCGCCCACACCTCCTGGACCGTCGACTCCCCCTCGTGATCGATGGTGTCGACGGTTTCGAGCGCCGAATGGAGTCGATCGACCCGGGACTCGTACTGATCGCGGAGCGTTTCGGCCGCTTCCTCCAGCGACACGGCTCGAAACCGCTGCGGGCTCGAGTGTTGGATCTCGACGAGCCCTTGCGCTTCGAGCACCCGGATCGCGTCGTAGACGCGGGTTCGCGGGACCTCGGTCGTCTCGCTGAGCTGTTTCGCCGTTCCTGTGGACAGCCGAGTCAGTCCGACGAAACACCGCGCCTCGTACTCCTTCAGTCCGAGCTCTTGGAGGACCTCGATAGCCTCTTCTACGTTTCGAGTCGTATCCATGGGTCTTTCCCGTTCGGGTGGCGGGGCTTGTCGACGATTCTCAGAGGAGACAGATAGGTGTTGTCACTCCTCCGGTTACGAAACAGTTCACTAATAGCGAATATAGAGCCCTCATCAGTCTTTTCGAGAGATCACGGCGGCGAACCGATCCCGTTTGTCGTGCAACCGATCACAGACGCGTCCGAGGTTGTCGGAGGTCAGATCGTGACCGTACCCTTGTATGTGACTCGATTAATCACAACAGCTATATTGGGCCGAGGGTCGGACCATCAAGACACAATGTCTGATCGTGTGCCGATCGCTCCGCCGTTCCGTGAGACGTCGCAACGTCCGTACAGGAGAGTTCGGGACGTCCGTCGCTCGCGACACTCATGACCGCTGATCCGACCGACGGTCCGCGGTCCGCCGCCGTCACGCAGCTCGAGCGATTCGGGCTGAGCGGCTACGCGGCACGGACGTTCGTCGCGCTGGCCGGTCTCGGAGAGGGGACGGCGCGGGAGGTGAGCCAGATCTCGGACGTTCCACGAACCCGTGTGTACGACGCCGTCCAGGAGCTCCGCGAATGGGGGCTCGTCGACGTTCAGCAGTCGTCACCGAAGCGGTTCTGGTCGGTGTCTGCCGACACGACGAGCCGGCGGTTCGAACGCGAGTTCGAACACCGAACGGACGTGTTGCGGACGGCGTTGACCGAGATCGAACCGGTCGATCACCAGACGGAACAGCGAGGCGTCTGGACGGTCGACGGGGAGTCGGCGGTCACCGACCGCGCGATGGATTTCTTCGCCGACGCCGACGAAGAGATCGTGTACATGACCGTCGAGGACCTCCTCACGCCGCCGTTGATCGAGGCGCTCTCCGAGGCCGCTGATCGGGGCGTCTCCGTCAAGCTGGGCGGCGTCTCGACCGAGGTTGTCGAGCGGGTCCGCGACGAGGTGACCGACGTCACGACGTTCGAGTCGATGTGGGTGTGGTCAGAGACGTCTGCCGGTCGTCTGATGATGATCGACGGGCGAACGACCCTCGTGAGCGCCCTCGTAAACGGTGCGGACGCCACCCCGTCCGACCCCCGCTCCGAGACCGCGATCTGGGGATCGGGCGAGACGAACAGTCTGGTCGTGGTCCTGAAAGCGATCTTCACGTGGCGGCTCGATTCGACGCCGGGTGACGACGCCGCTTTCGAGTGAGGTGCCGACTCCGAGGGAGATGCCGATTTCGAGTGACGACGTCAAGCACCGATCCGCCGGCCGCTCCGTTGCGTCTCACGGGCGAGCGGACGGCGTCTCGTCGGGAACGGAGTCCAACAGCGACTCCAGCCGCTCGTCCGGTCGATATCGAACCGTGCGATCGTCGCGGTCGTAGTCGATAACGCCGTGTTCCGCGAATTTCGGGAGATGGTTGTGCGACAGCTGAATAGCGATCCGTTCCGCATCGGGAGTCGTGGCGTCATCGGCTGCCATCGCCCGACTCACGGCGTCGACCAGCTCGTCGACCGGGACCGGCTCCGTCGGCTTGTCCCGGACGTGTTGCAGGATGCACCGACGCTGACGGTCTGAAACCAACTGGAGACGGGTGTCGAGGTCGGTAGGAGTCACACGGTACTCGAAGCGTCAAACCGTCATAATAGGACGACAATTTCGACCATAGGATTTTTTTGAGTAACCGAGTGACAGCTGTCCGTTCCCGGTATCGGTGGTAGGCAGTCATTATCAGGGTCAGCACCCACCGATGCACCGTTTATTGGGTGTCGTTAACAAAGATAATGGTCGTCGTACCGTCCGGTCCATGATTCCCCGCTTGATCCGGACGAACACCGGCCCGATTCGGACCGCGAGCCGACCGATCGCCGTCGGTTCCTCGGAGTGATGACCGGGCTCACCGAGATCCGAAACGGGCGTGTCGTCACTCCGAGACGAGTCATCGACGGCGGTCGCGTCCTGCTCGCCGGCAACCGAATCGCACACGTGGACGAGGCGCAACGGACGACGTTGGAACGGTCAAGAACCGTGGACGCGGAGGGACTCGTCGTGATGCCCGGTCTCGTCGACCTCCACGGCGACGACGTGGAACAACACCTCTATCCGCGTTCGGGAGCCCGCGTCGACGCTCGGCGGGCGCTCTCGACGGCGGACCGCGTGAACGCGCTGGCCGGCGTGACGACGAAGTTCCACGCCATCGCGTTCGAGGAGTCGCCGGACGACGACCGCAGCTTCGCCGACGCTGCCGAGCTCGCACGAGAGATCGCGGCCGCGACGGACACCGTCGGCGACAATCGGCTTCACGCGCGCTGCGAACTGTCCGCGGAGAGCGTTATCGCCGTCGAATCGCTGGCGGACGACGTGGCGGTCGACCTCGTCTCGGTGATGCACCATGCGCCGGGCGATGGACAGTTCGACGCCGAGGAGTTCGAACGCCACTACGTCGAGGACCGGAACTGGCCCAAAGAGGCCGTCGCGAAGGCGGCCGCCGAACGCGGGACGCTCTCGCGTGCGGACCGCGACTCGCTGTCGAAACGGATCGCCGAGGTGGCCGCCGACATCGAGGCGCCGCTCGCGTCACACGACGACGAGTCGGCCGCGGACGTCGATCGGATGCACGGACGCGGGGCGTCGATCAGCGAGTACCCGATCACCCGTGAAGCCGCCCGGCGCGCGACGGAACGCGACATGAGCGTCGCGATGGGTGCGCCGAATCTCGTCAGGGGCGGCAGCCTGTGGGACAATCTCTCCGCCCGGTCGGCGATCGACGCCGAGCTCGTCGACGTGCTGTGTTCGGATTACCACCCGCCCTCCCTGCTTGGGGCCCCGTTCGTCGACACGGGCGAACCGCTTCCGGTTCGCGTGAATCGGGTTACGCGGAACCCTGCAAGAGCGGCCGGCCTCCACGATCGGGGACGGATCGAGGCCGGAGCACGCGCGGACGTGCTCCTCGTCGACCCGGAACCCATCCCGACCGTCGAGCGGGTGTTCGTCGCCGGCTCGGAGGCGCTCTCTGCGAGTCCCGGCGCGCCACGAGAGACGCGCCCGGCGATCAACCGCGAACCCTGATCGCGGTGGTCATGCCGTCGGGCAACGTCTCATCCCGTCAATCTCGCGGAACGTCGGAGTGGTAAACCAGAAGGTAAAAGTCCGTCCCGCTCTGGGCTCTATTTATAAATGATATGTCCTCCATTGAATTCCATGTGGCCCGGTGAAGACCTCACCGAGTCGACCGATCCGTGCAGGAGGATGCCGACGTGATCGAAGGCGTCGATACGACGATCCGGCGCGTCGATTGGGCCGAGGTCGACCCGGCGGTTGCGGTCGTCGAAACGGTGAGCGACGCGACCGGTCGCGACCCGACCGAGCTCCCGACGCTACACGACGCGCTCGACAGCGACGCTCTCAACGACCTCTGTGTGGACGACACGCGGGACACGGATCCGGTCACGCTGTCGTTCGTGTACGCGAACCACGACGTCACCGTGATCGGGAACGGGACGATCATCGTCGAACCGATCGCAGACGAGGGGTAGGGTTGCGACTCGGCGGACCGAGAGCATCGGCTTCTGCGGTCACGCCCCGTCCCGGCCGATAAATGTCACCCGTCACCCGATGACCGGACGGGGTCGCTGAATGGGGGGTCAGTGTCGGCCACCGGGTGTCCGAGCGTTCATCACGTCTCGGCGGAATCATTTTGTTAGTCGCTACGTATCTGCGGTGGTTCGAATCGTTCGTCGCCCCCGGAGCCGTACGCCCGCATCGGGATCACTCGCTCGCCGCCGTCCCCGATTTTCGCGGCTCGCCCAGTGGTTTCCGCGTCCGAGCCGATTCGGCTTGGGAACGGACGCCGCGACGCCGCCGGTGACGGCGCTCGTCGGCGACGGTAGGGCCGTCGACGTCGGCGACGACGAACCGCGGTTTCACCCCGTTGGTATCCGATCGCAGCCACGTATCTCTCTCGATCGTATATTATACTATTAATATTGCAGGTCGCTGAAACGACTGCCGAACTCGTGATAGTAAGCTGGTATATCCGCGTTTTTGAACGGCAGTACCTCGGTTTGTCACGGCGGCGCCGATGCCGATCACGCAGTTCGTGCGATCGATCCGATTTGACCCGCGTCTCTCGTGGTCACAGTCGTGGAACCGAGATTTAATCGGAGCGATCGCAAGACTGCGGTGACCCAGCAACGTGATCCTGAGAACCATCGTGCTGTGGCATCTCAGTTTTTACGACGGAGGAAACGTATTATGTTCGTCATATCTAATAGACTATACCGTGTGAGATGGGATCATGAGTGCGAAAGAGAACCCCACGGACGGGACTCAAATGGGGGCCGAACCGGACTCCGGACCTGACACGGATGTATCTAATTTAGATCATATCGGGAAGCAGTCACGGTCGAATGGGGCGGACCTAACGAAGGGAGAAATATTTGATTTACTGAAAAACGGCCGCCGTCGAGAGGTGATCGCGTACCTCCGCGAGAACGACGGGTCGGCGAAGCTCGACGAACTCGCGGAGCACATCGCGGCCAAGGAGAACGACACGACCGTGCGACAGCTCTCGTCGGACCAGCGGAAGCGGGTGTACATCGGGTTGTATCAGTGCCATCTTCCGAAGATGGATACGCTCGGCGTCGTCGAGTACGACAAGAACAGAGGGACCGTCGAGCTGCAAGACTCCGTCGCCTCGCTCGAACAGTACATCGACTCGGGCGGTGAGTCAGCCGAGGAGCCGACGTGGGTGATCCCCGGCATCGCTGCTGGCGTCGTGTTCCTCGTCGGTCTCGGCACCATGGGCATCGGAGCGCTGTCTGCGGTCCCGACTGTCGGATGGACGGTTTTCAGTCTGCTCGGACTCATTGCGATCGCCCTGCTTCAGTACCGGTACTGACGCCGCTCCTGTCCGCCCCGCCTCCCCGAGCGGACGCCAGTACACACGTACGCCGGCCGACCAGTTCGACGGTACACGTTCGCTTTCGAAGCTATCCCGGCGCCTGGTTTCTCGTCTGAACGGAACGCGTGAGGGCGTCCGGCTGCGGCGTGAGATGCCGAGCGACTCCGATCCCCACCCTCCCGGACCGCTGCAACGCTCTGTGAACTACCCCACCCTACTCACCCGCTTGCGCGGATTCCTTGAGGGTGGGGCT
>CAZNOA010000030.1:0-13826 GCA_964574565.1 uncultured Halobellus sp.
CGGCCACGACAGCGCCGACGAGGTCGGCTTCGAGCGGTTCTTCGTCGCGAGCGCCGCCGCGGCCGACCGCTTCGCGGTTCGATACCTCGTCTACGCGGACCTCCGCGACCGCGGCTTCTACCTCTCGCCCGCCCGCGATCCGTGGGCCGGCGGAGCCGCAGACGTCGCCGAGGCGGTCGACTTCGTCACCTACGAGCGTGGCTCGACTCCCGACACGGGGAACGTGAAGTACCCGGTTCAGGTCGTCGGCGAGCGCGAGTCGGTGCCCGCGGCCGGGCTCGCCGGCCGCACGCTCGCGGTCGTCGACGAGGAGTCGGACATCACCTACTTCGCGGCCGAAAGCGGCGCGATCGCGGGGTCGACGGCCTACGAGCCCCCGGCGGATCTGACGGGCTTCCTCCTCTCGGACCGCGTCGTCGTCTGGGACGCGCCGGAGGGGCTCTACGAGCGCGGCTTCTACGGGCAGCCGCTCACCGGACGGGCGGCCGCCGTCGAGGACGCGCTCCAGCTCTCCCTGCTCGAGGCCGCGGCCCTTGCCGCCGACGGGGTCCTGTCTCTGTCGGCGTCGGTGGGAGCCGGCGGGGAGTCAGCCGAAGACCGACTCGCGGACGGCGACGAGGCGCGACCCGACGACTCCGCCGCCGCGGTCGTCGCCCGCGGCCGGGCAGTCGAGGGCGAGCGGTTCGACCGCCGGCTCGCCGTTTATCAACGACTCCGCGAGGCCGACGCCGTGCCGAAGACCGGCTTCAAGTTCGGCGCCGACTTCCGGACGTACCTCGACGTGGAGACCGTCGACGACCTGCCGCACTCCGAACACCTCGTGCGCGTCGTCGAACCGGGCCACCGGTTTTCGCCCCGAGAGCTCTCGCTCGACGTGCGGCTCGCGGGCGGGGTCCGGAAGGAGATGGTGTTCGCGCTCGTAGGGACCGGTGACGAGGGTGGCAACGGCCGCGCCAGTGCCGGCGACGGCGACGACGACCGCGGCGCCACCGACGGCGACATCGAATGGCTCTCGATCGGCCGTCTCACCCCTTGATAAATGCCCCCGTCAATGAGCCATTCCAACTACCAAACTGCCGCCGACACGTACTGATGCTGGCGGTCGAACACACCGCCGGTGTCATGTACTGCTCGTCTCAGCGGGACTGAGACCTCTCGCGGGGCCATGCTCAGGCCCCGGCCGCCCACTCTGGACATCGACCGGCAGGCGACGCGAACCGGCACATCGGCGAAAACCCACACGGGACTGTTAAGACCCGTTCGCCGCACCGACCGATCCCCCCGGACAGTCGGCCGACGTCGCCTCGCCTACCGGTCGGAGTCCCTCTCGAGATAGAGTTCGATTACCGAACGCAGGCCACACACGCGCCTGCTACCGCCGTCGGTGCCGCAGAGGGCCGTCGCGCGCACAGCGCCTGAGTAGCGTCCCACTGTGACCGGCGTCTCACGGATACCCCCAATTGCCTTCGAAGCCCCGAACAGGCAGCGTTTCCTGCGATTGAAAACGCTAAACGGTCTTTTTATTGTAGAGACCGAAACCCGCGTGATGAACCCAGGCAGCGTCGACGGCACACCCGACTCGACGCCGATCGCGGAAAGCCGCGATCTGCGGGTAGTACTTGAGGTAGAACGCGGCGGTTCGTGTTTTATCGATGACCTCGACGGCGACGTGATCGACGTCGACGTACGAGTTGACGACGGGATTTGCCAATCGGAAGTGACGATTTGTGAGGCCTCCGAGGCCGATGTGTCGAGCGCTGAGACCTGCCAGCCAGCAACCGGTGCTGACACGGAGCGTGTCGTGACAAAGTATCACACTGACGAGGTCTGTGACCACTGCCCAACTGCGGTGTTCTCGGCTCACGGCTGTATCCCCCACTTCCTGCGTGAGGGCGACGGCTCGTTTTTTGTCAAGACGTTTCTTCCCTCCTCGGCAACCGTCTCTGCACTTGTAAGCGATCTCACCGAAGTCGGATCAACTGTTCGATTAGTGAGCATGACACATACCGGAACCGGTGAGGAGCTCACTGAAGAGATATACGAGGTCGATGTCTCGGTGCTGACGCCGAAGCAGCGTGCAGCACTGCAGCTGGCGATCGACTCCGGCTACTACGAGTCTGGCGATGAGCCGTCGATGGCCGCACTGGCCGAACAGTTCGGTATTACGACATCGGCATTCTCACAGCGGTTGTCCCGCGCTGAACAGAACGTCATGGGACAGTTTTCCGACGACTGATCGCCGGTCGGCCATCCGGAGGTCCCCGCATCGAAGGCAGTCGGGGACCGTATAGTCACCGTCCTCGCTGCTCGCCGATCGACGAGTGGGCCGCGGTCGTGACTCGATTCAGGGTCTGAACAGCCCAGCAGTAAAACGGCGACCGAGAGGTCGCTTCGACGCGTTCACGGAACGACGGAATCCATTCGTAATGCTCGTCGTGGAACCGGGCGTACTCGGCGAGCGACGAGGTCTCTAAGAGAAGTCCGCCGTACTCCAACAGCAACGAAATATGATCTGCCGGGTAGGCTGCCGGTATCTCGGCGTCTATCGCCTCGTATCGCCGCTGCATATCGCTGGCTGGCGGTCCAGCGAGGATGCCTCGCTCGTCGCCGTCCCACCACGCCTCGTAGGCCGATTCGGCCGGTGGTGCGTACTCGCCATCGAACGCTTCGAATGTCCGGAGATACGCCTCTTGTGGTGACTGCTCAAACTCGGGCGGGGATTCAACAGCTGCCAGCCCCAGTTGTTGGGCACAGCCTTCGATCGTCGTAGCGAGTGTGCCGTCATCGACGGCCGCGACGAACGCGTCGTCTGGGTGTTGAAAACACGTTGCTAACACTGTGTACAGGTCTGCGTATCGTTGGTTCATTTGTGAGTGGCGAATTCCGGAGCGATTAGACCGCGACTATCGGCTGTTGGACCGCTGTGAACACCAATAACACCCGGAGCATGAACGAGCCGGCGATGACCAGCCCGAACTTCATCGTCGTCACGCGCTTCGTTGCCAGCATGCTCGCCTCGTCGGCCAGTTGTTGTGCCGCCGAGATAGCCAGCGGTGCGAGCAGGCCACCCGCAACGACCCCGACAAACAGCAGCAGGCCGACTCCACTGGTGAGGTTGGTCAGTGTTTCGGATGCAGTGAGACCGCCGCTCGACAGCGTGTACAGCAGCGCGGCAAGCACGCCGATTTCGACGACAATCACCGCGTCGTCGAGCTTGGCGAAGCGGTGGACGAGACGGCTGTCGAGATCGTGCATCTGGTAAGTGACCGCGATGACCATCGCGATACCAGCCGAAAACCCACTGGCGACGAACAGCGGCGGCAACAACGCCTCGTTCCACAGCGGAACGTTCCAGCCGACTGCGCTCAACAGCAGCGCGGTGTAGATGACCAGCAGGATCGCCAGCCCGACGCCAACGACGCTCGTCACCTTGCGAGCCAGACCAGTTGGCCGCGTGAGGTCGGCCACGCGGTCGACCAGATCAGTCAGTCCGAACCCAACTCGGTCGACGATGTGTCTCGGCAGCCCACTTGCGTCGTCGACAGCTTCCGTACCGAAGGTGGCCCAGATCATCCGAGCCATCACGACCACGCTGAAGGCGACGACAACCCAGGTGCCGATTGCCATCCACGACGACCAGTTGGTAAACCGCACCGGGAACATGAACGCCCGCAGGAACGGCCCCGACAGATGTGCCAACAGCGTCCACGAGCCGGCGACAATCGTCGTGAACGACAGGGTCCATCCCCAGCGGGTGACGACACCGTAGCCCTCGCTGTTGGGGTTGCAGTCACCGAGCCACTCAGTGATCGACGCCACCAGGAACGCCCCGCCAGCGATCCCACCTAAAAAGAGGTAGATCGCCACGAAGATGTCCCAGTGGCCCGACCCAACCCACCAAGCTCCTGTTAGTATCATAGGGTATCACGCCTCGTACGGGAACGCATCGTCGCCGTCCCTGTCCGCTTCAACGATGACGTTTGCCGGTTCTTGAGCGAACGCTTTCATCGCCGACGCAGAGGCCTGCTCTTTCAGTTCGCTAACTGGCCCGGCCTTGATCGCGTCGCCGACGCAGTTGTCGACACATGCCGGCGTCGATCCGCCATCTTCCTGTTCGCTTCGTGGCGGCACGTCGTGGCCGCCGCCGGGGCCTTCGCCGAGACACAAGTTACACTTCGACATGATTCCGCCGTCGTCGTAGGTGGGTGCGCCGTACGGACAGGCCCACCCACAGTAGTGACAGCCGATGCAGCTATCTCGGTCGACAGTCACGATACCGTCTTCCTCGCGCTTTTCGATCGAGTTGCACGGACACACCTTCTCGCAGGGCGCGTCCGCACAGTGCATACACGACATCGATATCGGGAGGGAACTCACGTCCGGGAACGACCCTGTCGTGACGTTCTTCACCGTTCGCCATTCGTCCTGATCTGAGTCACGGCCGTGTCGTTGCGTACACGACACCGAGCAGGCGTGACAGCCGATGCACTTCTCGGTATCGAAGTAGAACGCCCACTGTTCTCCCATGTTAGACACCACCCTCGACATCGACCGCAATGTGTCTGTCCGGCTGTCCCGTGATCGGGTCCATCTGTTCGGCGTGGAGTGTCATGGTGTTCATTCCCTCGTAGTCCTGCTGGGCGGAGCCGGCTCCGAAGCCGTATTCGCTGGTCACGAAGCCGGGACGGATTAGCTCAGTGACGTGGGCCATGAGCTCGCCGCTCCCGGTCGCCGATTTGACGGTTACCATATCGCCGGTCTCGACGCCTCGCTCGTCGGCGTCGACCGGATTGATATGGAGGTAGTTGCCGCGGTAATCCTCGTCGGCAAGGTCGTTCTTCCGGGCGAACTGATCGAGCATGCGGTCGATTCCCTGATCGCTGCCGTGCGAGAAGAACACGGACCGGATGTCGAAGAACTCCAGTGGGTACTCCTCGCTGCGTTCGTCGCCGTACGTTCCCGGCGCCTGCCATTCAGGCGCCGTCCCCATGCCTGCCTCTTCGGCGGCTCTGACGAACGGCTGAACCTGATCGAGATCGAAGCTGAACGCTGGGCCCTCTTGATCGCGCCACTGCTCATAGCCGTACTCCCCGACAAGTTCGAAGTTCTGCTCGCCACTACAGAGCTCTTCGAGAGTGAGGTCGACCGCCGACAGCTGGTCGTCGATAAACGCTTCGTGATCCGCCCACGGGAAGTACTCACCCCAACCCATCGCCTCGGCGATCCCCGTCAGGATCTCCCAATCGGGTTTTGTGTTGAACTGCGGCTCAGTGGCGGCCTTGCCGCCGATGACCCACTGACGTTCGCTGTAGGCGCTCCAAGATCCGGTACCGACGGTATCTTTCTCCAGCTGAGTTGCATCCGCGAAAACGACGTCAGCGTTACGTGTGACACCGTTCCAGTAGGCGTCGACGGCGATGACGAGATCCATCTTTTCGAGGGCATCCATCCACGCATCCGCGTTGCCGTCTTTCAGCGGCATGTCGTGGTGACAGTAGATACCGTTGATATGGCCGTTGTCGACCATCTCAGGCACGAGGTTGTGTGCGATTCCCTCGACGTGACGGAACGGGTAGTCGCTGTACTCGTCGTACTTATGGAGGGCCTTCTGCTTGTCCGCAGCGTTGTTCGGGAGGTCGACGCCCTGGATCGTCTCGGAGGTTCCCTTTTCCTCGGGTGTCCACTCGCAGACTTCGAAGGGGTCGGCGGTCGGCGTTCCCTTCCAGAGTCGTAGTCCACCGGGTCGGTCGATATTGCCGACCAAGCCGTTGAGCGCGGTGATGTTCTGACAGGCTTTCAACCCGTTTGACTGCTGAGCCGTCCCGGTCCAGATCGAGATTCCCGCCCGCGGGGCCGCCTCGGCGAACCCGCGGGCGATCTGCCGGATTGTGTCGGCTTCGATCCCAGTTATCTCGGCCGCCCATTCGGGCGTCTTATCGGCGACGGCCTCCTGATAGGCCTCGAAGCCGTACGTGTGGTTCTCAACGAACTCGGCGTCGTAACGGTCCTCCTCGATGATGACGTGGGCCATCGCCAGCGCGAGCGCGCCGTCGGTTCGCGGCTCAATCGGCAACCACTCATCTGATTTCTCAGCCGTCTCGGTGTACTGCGGGTCGATAGTGACCAGTGTCGCGTCGTTCTCTTCGATGGCTTTCAGAATCCCTTTGGCCTCGAACTGCCCAGCAAACGCCTCGAGCGGGTTGCGACCCCACATGAGAAGATACTCCGAGTGCTGGTAATCCGGGATCCGGGTGTTCGACCCGACGCCCATCATGCCGCCGGTGACGAACGTCGGTCCCGCACAGACGTGGACGCCGCGACCGATCCGCTCTGGCGTGCCGTAGAGGTCGCGCCAGATCGTTCGGAAGATCGGCGTTTCGGCCCAGCTCCCGGCGTCCAGAAACGTCTCGGCGCCGTGTTCCTCGTCGAACTCCTGAAGCCGCTCGGCGGTGTACTCGAACGCTTCCTCCCAGCTCGCTTCCCGGAGTTCGCCATCCACCCGGACGTACGGCTGTTTGATCCGCTCGGGGTCGTGGGTTTTGTCGAGTTGCGCTAACCCCTTTGGACACAGCGTCCCCTCGGTTCCGGGGCCGGCACTTCCGCGCGGATTGCCGTCGACACCCGTAATACCGACGACGGTGCCGTCGTCAGTCACGCTGACCTCTTGTGCGCAGTTGTGACAGCACATCCAGCAGTTGCCGAACGCGGTCTCGGCATCGGCGATCGGTGTTGCCGTTCGGTCCGTCGTCCCGATCCCAAGACGTTCAGTCGTGTCTGACACGCAGCCGCCGAGAGCCGCCGCCGTTGCCACACTTCCACCGGTTTTCAGTAGCGAGCGGCGGGTCAGCCCGTCCCCTGACTCGCTACTCACGGCTCATCACCGCTGCAGGCGTGTACTCGTCGCCGAACTCTGCGATGAGCTCGTCCTCGTACTTCTCGTGGAACTCCCGTTCGTCCAGCTCGCCGTTGGCGACGCGCATGGCGTCGATCCCCATCCGCCGACCCAGCTCCTGATCGTACGGACAGTCGTCGGGGACGTCCGATAGATCGTCGACGATATCTACCGGAGTGGTGTCGGTGTCCGCCTGACTCAGTTCCGACGGTGCAAGGTCCGGATCACTCATATCTATCTATCTGTTCACCTCCCCAGTAGGCGTCACCCTCCAGTGGTGAAGGCTTTATACACACCAATCTAAGGCATAAAAATATTATAATTCATCCGCCCGGACGAACGATAGCTGATAATTAAAACCTTCTACAGTTGAGCCACAGAGCGATGGGGAGGCGGCCCGTATCTCGTAGCCATGAGCCAACAGTATCAGTCACGGAGCGTCAAGGAAGTATTCACCCTTCGGTGTGCCGCCTCACGAGTTGAACTCCTTCGTCTGGGTGGTGCACACAAATGACGCCGCCGGCACCATACAGCTACGAGATTCAGTTCGACGTTATCGGCGCCTGTCGAAGCGAGTACAACCGCTGGCTCGCACAAAACAGCGTCACGTGGGCGAGTCACGACGCCGTTGCGAGCTTTCACGTCCACCGCAACAGCGACAGGGAGTCTCCCGAAGTTCGGTTGATCTTCGGCTTTCAGTCTGCCGAGAAGCGAGGGGCGTTCGTGAACAGCAGCGTCCATACCAGCGCGAAAGAGGCACTCACAGAGGTTACGGCCGGACTTGAGGCCCACCTGTGGGAACGATCCGGTATTCGACTCAGTGACGCTGCCGACCACGAGCCGACTGAACCATCGCCATGTGATGAGCTTCCGCCGATTCCGGAGGAACTGCTGTGAGCAGTTCGATTCGTGAACGGCTGTCGGCGGTCGAGACGCCGGAGCCCCTGATCGACGATGGACACGGGGGGACGGACATCGTCTCGCAAGGACTCGTCGGTGAGATCAGCGTCGACGACGAGACGGCCGCCGTGCCGCTGGCCCTCGGGGCGCCGTACTCGCCGGCCGAGACGGAGTTGGTAGCGGAGGTTCGAGCGACCGTCGAATCGGCCGGTTTCGAACCGGAACTTTCGGTCGACATCGACGACGACACGCCAGCAACGGCGGGACCGATCGTGATTGCGGTCTCCTCCGGCAAAGGTGGGGTCGGAAAGAGCACCATTGCCGTCAACCTCGCTGCGGGTATCGCGGACCGCGGGGCCGCAGTCGGTCTGTTCGATGCCGACGTGTACGGCCCAAACGTTCCCAGAATGCTGGGCGTTCAAGACGAGCCGGTGCGAGCGGACCGAAACCGGCAGATCGTCCCAGTCGAGGCTCACGGGATGAAACTCATGAGCGTCGGGTTTCTGGTCGACGAGGAGCTGCCGGTTATCTGGCGCGGATCGATGGTCGACCAGACGCTCACGGAGCTGTACCGCGATGTCAACTGGGGACAGCTCGAGTATCTGATCGTCGACTTGCCGCCCGGAACCGGCGACGCGCAGCTGACGATGCTCCAACAGATGCCCGTGCTTGGGTCGGTTGTCGTTACGACGCCACAAGACGTCGCCCTCGACAACGCTCGAAAGGGAGTTCGGCTGTTCGACGACCACGACGCCGAGGTATTCGGAATCGTCGAAAACATGAGTGCGTTCGTCTGTTCGAACTGCGGTGAGAACCACGAGATCTTCCGGGCCGGCGGCGGGGCGAAGCTGGCCGCGGAGTTCGACGTACCCGTGTTGGGTCGGATCCCGCTCGATCCGGCCGTCGGAGAAGCCGGCGAAGCCGGCAAGCCGATCGTTCTTGCAGGGACAGCCGTCGCTGACCTGTTCGGTGAACTCGCGGGCGAACTCATGAATTGCGTCGGGCGGCGCCGCCGGCACTCACACACGGCCCGAACGGACACCGGCGGCGACTAGCCTTTTCGACGAACGTACCATTTGTGCGCCGCCGAGTAGTCGGCGAAAGCGGATCGGACTCGCGAGGTCCGCCTCTCGACAGCTATGCTTTCGAGCGACGAACCGGACGACTAACGGTCGGCGGCCGCCTCGTTGCCCCTGATGAGCGACCCGATCCAGTACGACCCGATCGGCGTGATTCGGACGCCGTTTGACGACCCGAGCGAGATGCCGATTCAACCGGCAAGCGAGTCGGCGGCCAGTGGAACAGTCGACCTCGAGGACGAATACGAAGGCGGCCTCGCCGACCTCGAGGGGTTTTCCCACTGCATCCTGCTGTATCATCTCCACGCCGGGAACGACGAGTATACTCTGCGACCGACGCCGTTTCTCGACGACGTTGGCCGCGGGCTGTTCGCCACTCGCGCACCGAGTCGACCCAACCGGATCGGGCTCTCGGTGGTCGCAATCGAGTCAGTCGATGGCACTCGAGTCACCGTCTCAGATATCGACGTGGTCGACGGCACACCGCTTCCGGATAGCGAACCGTTCGTCCCCGAGTGTGACCAACCAGACACCGCCGCGGCGGGACGGATCGACGCGACCGATCGAACGGCCACCAAGACCCGGTCCGACGATCGCTTCGGCGGCGGCGCGTCCGAGTGAGAATCGGCCGCGCGCCTCTCACGACCACCGCCGAACAGCACGGTTTTGTGCCGTCACTCCATGATTCGATCATGAACTCGGTTGCTCCCGCAGAGCTCGACAATCGGTTACAGTCGAACGACAGGCTGTACGTTCTCGACATTCGTCCCGAAGAGCGGTACCGACGAAACGCGATCGACGGGAGCGATAATCTCCCGGTGTACGACGAACTCCGAGGCGGCGACGATGGGGCGCTGCTCGGGCAACTCGGTGAGATCCCTCCCGATCGTGAGGTTGTCGTCGTCTGTAAGATGGGCATCGTCGCGAAACGAGCGGCGACACTGCTCGACGAGGAGGGATACGATGCCACCGTCTTGTTGGGCGGCATGAGCGGATGGTCGGGGTATCAGAACAACACCTTCACGTACAAGCTTCGGTCGCTGTTGTGGAAGCTCCGGTGAGCAGGTGCTGACTGAGGGCAGCCGTCGACACGGTCGTGCCGGTCGCAACCCACCAGAGTGCTCCGGCCTCACCGCCGTCGGGGATACGGTCGCGAGCGAAACGGTTTCAGCGCTCTACACGGAACGAACGACCGATGACCGATCTCCGCCGCCGGGCCAAACGACTGATACTGTACCTGATGGCGCCGGCGTACGTCGTCGCTGGGGTTCTCCACTTCGTGGTCCCCGAGCTGTACGTCCAGATCGTCCCGCCGATCTTCCCCGCGCCGCTCGCGCTCGTCTATCTCTCCGGCCTCGCGGAGATCGCCGTCGGAATCGGACTCCTGATTCCCCGGACGCGACGATACGCCGCGTGGGCGACCGTCGCGCTCCTCGTCGCGATCTTCCCGGCGAACGTCTACATGGCGACTCACGGCGTCGTCATCGAAGGCATGCCCGGCGGCGGCGACCCCTCGGAACTCGTCCGCTGGGGACGCCTCCCGCTGCAGGGCGTGTTGATCCTCCTCGCGCTCTGGTACACCCGCCCGCCGGCCGAGACCGAAACGCGCTGAGGCGAGCGGCCAATCGCCGTCGATCCGCGCTACTCGCTCCCCAGCTTCGTCTCGCCGACCGCGTCGTGCCCCTCGATGACCTCGGTCCCGCCCATGTACGGACGCAACGGCTCGGGGACGGTGACCGTCCCGTCCTCATTCTGGTAGTACTCGAGGATGGCGACGACGACGCGGGGGATCGCGAGCCCCGAACCGTTCAGCGTGTGGAGGAACGCCGCGGACTCGTGGTGCTCCTCGCGGTAGCGAATCCCGGCGCGCCGCGCCTGGAAGTCCTCGAAGTTCGAGACCGAGGAGACCTCCAGCCACCGGCCGCCCCGCTCGGGGCCGTCGTCCATGTCGTCGCCCGGCGCCCACACCTCGATGTCGTACTTCTTCGCCTGCGTGAACCCCAGATCACCGGTACACATCTCTAAGACCCGGTAAGGGAGTTCCAGCCGCCGCAGCACCTCCTCGGCCTCGTCGACGAGCCCAGAGAAGCGGTCGTCGCTCTCCTCGGGTCGCACGAAGTTCACCATCTCCACCTTGTTGAACTGGTGGACCCGAACGATTCCCCGCGTCTCGGTGCCGTGTTCGCCCGCTTCCTGCCGGAAGTTCGGCGTGTACGCCTGGTACTTGAGCGGGAGGTCTTCGCCGAGCAGGATCTCGTCGCGGTGGAGGTTCGTGACGGGCACCTCCGCGGTCGGCAGCAGCCAGAGGTCGTCGTCGTCGTACTCGTCCTGGTTCGACCCCTCGACACGATACGCGTCCTCGGTGAACTTCGGGAGCTGTCCGGTGCCGCGCATCGACTCGGAGTTGACCGGGATCGGCGGGAACACGTCGTGATACCCCTGTTCACGGTGGACGTCCAGCATGAACTGGATCAACGCGTGTTCGAGGCGAGCGCCGTCCCCCTTCGCGACGTAGAAGCCGCCGCCGGCGACCTTCGCGCCGCGCTCGAAGTCGAGGATCTCCAGCGCCTCGCCCAGATCGTAGTGCGGTTCGACCGGCTCGGGGAGCGCCCGGAGGTCGTCGAACCCCTCGCGGCGCACCTCGACGTTCTCCGACTCGTCCGCGCCGACGGGCACCGACTCCTGCGGGATCTGCGGGAGCTCGAGCAAGGACTCCTCCAGTTCGGCCTCCAGCTCGTCGGCGCGCTCCTCGATCGCCTGTAGCTCCGATTTGAGCTCCTGGGAGCGCTCGATCGCTTCCTGTGCGGCCGCCTCTTCGCCGGCCTGTTTCAGCTCGCCGATCCGCGAGGAGACCTCGTTGCGCTCGTGACGCAGGTCGTCGCCGCGGCCCTTCAGCTCTCGCCACTCCTCGTCGACGTCGAGTATCCGGTCGAGGTCGACGTCGACGCCCTTGTTGTCGAGCGCCTCGCGGACGACCGCCGGATTCTCCCGGACGAACTGTCGAGATAGCATTTATCAGCAGTTCCGTCGGCCGCCCCAAAACCGTATCGGAGCGTCGACATCGAGTGGCACGGTACATTGGCATGTCGATCGCGGCCTCGGCGGAAAGAATTGACAAACGCGCGTCGAGACCACCGACCGTGGCTCCCGCTTATCTCCAACATACCGGAAATATCATCTGCCTCTTTCGTGTTACTAGCTCACATCAGGGGAGTATGACGACCGTTCACTCCATGCAAGCGACAGGGACGTACCGCCACGAAAACGGGCTCTAACAGGAGCTTGAGTGTGATCAGTCGGGATCACCTCGTAATATGGTCTGACACGCTGTGTAAAAGCGATGCGGTGCCGAGCGACGGCGGCGCCAGTACCCGCAAGTGTTGCCACCGTTCGAAGGAACCGCGTAGCTTTGACGCTGACGGGCGGGTAAGGTGTATGAGTCCCATACGCCGGTTTATGAGTCGAACACACTCACGCCGATCGGTGCTGGGCCTCGTCGGTGGTGGTGCGGTCGCATCGGTGGCGGGCTGTCTCGGCGGTGACGACGGAAATGACACCGTCCGAATTTCGGGCGGCGTCGGTCCGCTCCCGATGGTCGAAGTCTGGGTCGACCAGTTCGAAGAACGGAGCGACGCCAGGTTCGACGTCTCCGGCGGCGGGACCGGCGTCGGCGTCTCCGACGTGCTCAACGATCAAGTCGACATCGCAATGATGGGCCGACAGCCGGAGCCGGAGGAAGAAGAGCAGGGGCTGTTCGCGGTTCCAATGCTGATTGACACGGTCGTCGGCACGGTCAACGTCGAGAATCCCGTCCTTGATGAGCTCCAAGCGGAGGGGTTGACCCGCGAGGACCTCGAAGCCGTCTTCACGAAGGAGGTCACGAACTGGGGCGAGCTTGTCGACGCCGATGTCGACGAGGATATCGTCGTGTACGGGCGCTCCGACGCCTCCGCGGCGTACAAACAGTGGGGCGACTTCCTCGCCGGTGAGGACGACGCGTACACCCAGAGCGATCTCCAGAGCATCGCCGACGCGAACTACAACGGGGATCAGCCGGTCGCCGAGGCGGTCGCCAGCGAGCCGAACGCCATCTCCCTGAACAACATCAACTACGTCTACGACCTCTCGAGCGGGGAGCTCGAAGGCGACATCCGTCCCGTGCCGCTCGATCGCGACGGAACGGGGCTCTCCGCTGAGGAGGACTTCTACGAGACGCGCGCGGAGTTCCTCGGCGCCGTCGAAGCCGGCGACTACCCAGCCCCGCCCGCCCGCGAGATGTTCCTCGCGGCCGACGACGGCTTCGAGGGACCGGCCGAGGAGTTCGTCGAGTACGTCCTCACCGAGGGCCAACAGTACGTCCGTGAGAACGGTTACGTCCCGCTAGAGGAGGACCGACTCGACGAGGCGCTCGCCGCGCTGCCCGGAGGATCATAGCTGGATGAACGAGAACGCCGTCGGGGGGAACCGGAGCGATGGGACCGACCCGTCCGCCGAAACGGGAGGGACGGGTCGGTTCGGTCGGCGGCTCATCGTCGAGCGGCTTAGTAGCTACTGGCTCGGCGGGGCGGGGTACTTCGCGATCGGGCTGTTCGTCTTCATCGTCGCAGTGCTCACGTACCAGTCGCTCCCGATACTCGCAGAGTACCCGCTCTCTGAGCTGCTGTTGTCGTCGAACTGGGACCCGGCGGCGAGCGAGTTCGGCTTCCTGCCCGCGATCGTCGGGACCTTGTACGTTACCGCGCTGTCGATGGCGATGGGCACGCCGCTCGCGATCCTCGTGGCGGTGTACATCGCGGAGTACGCTACCGGTCGGACGAAGACGCTCGTATCGACGTTCATCGACGTGCTCGCGGCTATTCCCAGCGTGATATTCGGGCTGGTCGCGCTCGTCGTCGTCGTCCCGTTCGTCGGGAACTACCTCGCGCCGGCAGTCGGGGCCGACGCGACGGGGCTCG
>CAZNOA010000031.1:0-13470 GCA_964574565.1 uncultured Halobellus sp.
TCAACTTCGCGATCGCGTTCGGGGCGATCGCGATCATGATCGGCGCGATCCTCACGGCCGGGATTCCGCTCCCGATCGCGGTGATCGGACACGAGGGGTCGACAGTGCTCGTGAGCCTGATCGGCTTGCGACTCCTCGGATTCGACGGGTGAGCCGCCGACCATCCGATTGAGAGACGGTCGCCGCCTCAGATGTCGTACAGCTCGCCGTACTTCTCCTCGACGTAGTCGGTGAACGCGTCCGCCGAGAACTCCTCGCCGGTCGCGCGCTTCACGAGCTCGTTCGTCTCGTAGTGGGAGCCGTGTTGATGGACGTTCTCGCCGAGCCACGCCTGCAGGTCGTCGAAGTCGCCCTCGCTGATCTTCGCGTCGAGGTTGTCGACGTCGCTCTCGGCGGCTTCGAACAGCTGGGCGGCCATCACAGAGCCGAGCGAATAGGTCGGGAAGTAGCCGAAGTTGCCGTGGCTCCAGTGAATGTCCTGCAGGCAGCCCTCGCTGTCGGTCTCCGGCCGGATACCGAGGTACTCCTCGTACTTGTCGTTCCAGACGTCGGGGACGTCTTCGACCGCGAGATCGCCCCGGACCAGGTCACGTTCGATCTCGAACCGGACGATGATGTGGAGGTGGTAGGTCAGCTCGTCGGCCTCGACGCGGATGAAGTTGTCCTCGTAGACCTGGTTGAACGCCTCGTAAGCGTCCTCGACGGTCGCGTCGGCGGTGTCGGGGAAGTGCTCCTGGAAGACGGGGAGGAACTGCTCCCAGAACGCTCGGCTCCGGCCGACGTGGTTCTCCCAGAGCCGCGACTGCGACTCGTGGACGGAGAGGTCACGCGACTCGCCGAGCGGCGTCGCGAAGTGCTCTTGCGGGAGCCCGAGGTTGTACTGCGCGTGGCCGTACTCGTGGATGGTCGAGCCGACCGCGCCGAGCGGGTCGGACTCGTCGAACCGGGTGGTGACCCGGCAGTCGAACTGGTTGCCCGACGTGAACGGATGCGAAGAGACGTCGAGGCGCCCCCGGTCGAAGTCGTAGCCGACGAGCTTGAGAGCGTCGCGGGCGAGCGCTTCCTGGTCTTCTTCGGGGAAGTGGCCCTCGAAGGTGTCGACGGCGAGGTCGGCGTCGGACTCGCGGATCGCGTCGATCATCGGGACGAGCGTGTCGCGGAGCTCCTTCAGGATCGCTTCGGCGCGATCCATCGAGAGACACGGCTCGAACTCCTCGAACAGCACCTCGTACGGGTCGCGGTCGGGGTCGATGTGCTCGGCGTACTCCCGCTTGAGCTCGACGTGTTTCTCGAGGTACGGCGCGAACGCCTCGAAGTCGTCTTCGGCCTTCGCCTCCTCCCACGCCTGCAGCGCCTCGGAGCCGGTCTCGGAGATCTCCTCGACGAGTTCGACGGGAACGGCGTCGGCGCGCTCGTACTCGCGGCGGACCTCGCGGACGACCGCCGCCTGTTCGTCGGTGAGGTCGGTCCCGTCGAGTTCGTCGAGCAGCTCGCCCGTCTCGTCGTCGGTGATCGTGTCGTGGCGGATCGACGAGAGCGTCGAGAGCTGCTTCGACCGAGCGGGGGTGCCGCCTTCCGGCATCATTACCTGCTGATCCCAGCCGAGCACGCCGGCGGCGCTCCCGACCGTGTTCCACCGCTGGACTCGGTCGAGGAGGGCGTCGTACGCGTCCGGGGCGTCAGTCGTGTCGTCGGTCGCGGCTTCCGTGGCCATACGCCACAGATCGGCCGCGCGAGTTAAGAAGGAACCGGACGCGGAAGCGGCGCGCGACTCCCGGGCCCGTCGCTTCCGGGACGCGACGCCGCGCGTCGCGCGACCGACCACGGGCCGCCCCGCCGAGCGCGACCTATTTCCGGCCGGCCGCCGAACCGTCGGCAACGAATGTCCGACGCCGCCGAGACCGCTGACACCGATACCGTGGACGCCGACGTCATCGATCTGCGATCAGACACCGTCACGAGTCCGTCGCCCGCGATGCGAGACGCCGCCCGCGACGCCGAGGTCGGCGACGACGTGTACCGCGACGACCCCACGGTCAACGAGCTGGAACGCCGCGCTGCCGCGGCGGTCGGCACGGAGGCCGCCCTCTACGTCCCGTCGGGAACGATGGCGAATCAGATCGCAGTCCACGCCCACACCGAGCCCGGACAGGAGCTCCTCTTGGAGCGGGAGTCGCACATCTACCGGTGGGAGCTGGCGGGTGCCGCGAAGCTCTCCGGCGTGCAGACCCGGACGATCGACGCCGGCGAGCGCTGCGTCCCGACGCCCGAGGCGGTCGCCGAGGGGCTCGTGACCGAGGACCTCCATCGCCCCGGCACCGGGCTCCTGTCGCTCGAGAACACGCACAACTACCGAGGCGGCGTCGCGATCCCCGCCGGGGAGGTCGCGGCCGCGGCGGCGCCCGCTCGCGACGCCGGCGTCCCGGTCCACCTCGACGGCGCGCGCGTCTTCAACGCCGCCGTCGCGCTCGGCGTCGACGCGAGCGATATCGTCGACCACGTCGACAGCGTCACGTTCTGCCTCTCGAAGGGGCTCGGCGCGCCCGTCGGCTCGATCCTCGCGGGCGACGAGGGCTTCGTCGCGGAAGCGCGCCGCGTCCGGAAGCTGTTCGGCGGCGGGATGCGACAGGCCGGGATGATCGCCGCCCCCGGGCTGCTCGCGCTGGAGAACGTCGACCGGCTCGCGGACGACCACGCGAACGCCGAGCGGCTCGCGGCGGGTCTCGACGCGATCGACGGCGTCGACGCACCCGCGCCGGACACGAACATCGTCGTCGCACACACCGGCGAGGCGGGCATCGAGGCCGCGGCGCTCGTCGCGGGGTGTGAGGCGGTCGGCGTCGGCTGCGTGGAGTTCGACGAATATGCGACGCGGTTCACCACGCATCTCGACGTCGACGGCGAGGACGTGACGGAGGCGATCGAGCGGATCGCGGCCGTCGTCGACGACCGATGGGGGTGAAACGATCGGATCGAACCAGCGACCGGCCGGCGGAGTCGGAGCGGACCGCCGACCCGAGTTTAAATACGTCGAGAGCGTAAGACAGGCTGAAACAGTGCAGGCAACACACCACGCCGCGTCCGCAGCCCGCGACCGCCTCGTATGACTGGGAGCGTCGAGGGGACGGCTACCGACACCGAGCCAGCCCCCACGGAGAAGCGAGCAGTCGTCGCCAAACGCGTCGATAGCGGGACCGCGGACCTGAGCGAGATCAGCCAGCTCGCGGCCGCCGCCGGCTACGAGGTCGTCGGCGAACTCAGCCAGACCCGCACCGAGGACGCCGCGTTCATGTTCGGCGAGGGGAAGGTCGCGGAGCTGCGCGACTTAGTCCGTCGCACCGGCGCCGGGGTCGTGATCGTCGACAACGACGTCGGCCCGTACCAGACGTTCAACATCGGCGGCGAGCTCCCCGAGGGCGTCGAGGTGATCGACCGCTTCACGCTCATCTTGGAGATCTTCGGCCAGCGCGCGAACACCCGCAAGGCGCAGCTGCAAGTCGAGCTGGCGGAGCTCCGCTACGAGCTGCCGCGAGCGGAGGCGAAGGCGAGCCTCGCGAAGCGCGACGAGCGACCGGGGTTCATGGGGCTCGGCGAGTACGACGAGAGCGTCGAGCGCGACATCAAACGGCAGATCTCCGAGATTCGTGACGAACTGGAATCGATCGCGGACAAAGAGCAGGCGCGCCGCGAGCAGCGCCGCGACTCCGGCTTCGATCTGGTCGCGCTCGCGGGGTACACCAACGCCGGCAAGTCGACGCTGATGCGACAGCTGGCGGCGGAGATCGACGTCGACGAGAACGCCGACCGTCACCCCGACCTCGACCGGACCGCGGAGTCGCAGGACATGCTGTTCACCACTCTCGGGACGACGACCCGGCGCGCGGAGATGGAGAAACGAGACGTTCTCCTCACCGACACCGTCGGGTTCATCGCCGACCTCCCACACTGGCTCGTCGAGTCGTTCGAGTCGACGCTCGACTCGGTGTACCGCGCCGACCTCGTGTTGCTCGTCGTCGACGCGAGCGAGCCGGTCGACGCGATGCGCGAGAAGCTCGTGACGAGCCACGACACGCTGTACGAGCGCAACGAGGCCCCGGTCCTCACCGTGTTCAACAAGGTCGACCGGCTGGCGCCCGGCGAGTTGGCGGACAAGCGGGGCGCGCTCTCCGGAATCGCGCCGGACCCCGTCGCCGTCTCGGCGAAGACCGGCGCCGGCGTCGCCGAGCTCTGCGACCGCGTCGAGGCGGAGCTGCCCGACTGGGAGCGAGAGCGACTCGTCTTACCCGTCACCGACGAGGCGATGAGCCTGGTCTCGTGGATCCACGACCACGGTCACGTCGCCGACGAGGCGTACGCTGAGGATCACGTGACGGTCGATTTCGAGGCGAAACCGTCGATCGTCGCCCGAGCCCGGTCGAAAGCGGCCGCGCTCGTGCCCGCGGAGTCGACGTAGGGCGTTCTCGACACCGAGCGGGGCGTTCTCGCGCCCGCGTGACCCGGAGAGCAACCGACCGCCCACGGACGATACCCGTTACCGTTCGGACAAAGTATACATTCCTGCACTTTCGAGAGGGTATCATGGACAACGCCGGAGTCGGCGGCCGGTGGACGGCCGCGAGCGCCGACGGCGACGAGGCGGTCGATCCGCCGGCCGAGTTCCGCGAGCGAGCCGCCGCGAGCGACGCGGACGTGTACGAGGCGTTCGAGACCGAAGGGGCGGCGGCGTGGCGCCGAGCGGCGGCCCTCCTCGACTGGGAGCGTCCGTACGAGACCGTCCTCGACGACAGCGATCCACCGTTTTATAAGTGGTTTCCGGAGGGGCGGCTCAACGCTGCGGTCAACTGCGTCGACCGACACCTCGAAGAGAGCGGGAACCAACTCGCCATCCGCTGGTTCGGCAAGCGCGGCGAGCGGCGGTCCTACACCTACCTCGACCTCCACCGCGAGGTGAACGCCGTCGCGGCCGGCCTCCGCGACTTGGGCGTCGCGGAGGACGACGTGGTGACGCTGTACCTGCCGATGATCCCGGAGCTGCCGATCGCGATGCTGGCGTGTGCCCGCATCGGCGCGCCACACAACGTCGTCTTCGCGGGGCTCTCTGCCGAAGCGCTCGCGACCCGTCTCGACGCGGCGGACTCCGAACACCTGATCACGTGTGACGGCTACTACCGCCGGGAGGACGCCTTCAATCAGAAGTCGAAGGCCGACAACGCCAGGCTACGGATGGACGGCGACTTGGACGCGACGATCGTCGTCGACCGGCTCGGCGAGGCGCTCACGGTCCCGCTCGGTGCGGACGAACACGAGTACGAGTCGCTCGTCGACGCGTACGACGGGGAGACGGTCGATCCCGTCGCGCGCGACGCCACCGACCTCCTCTTCGTGATGTACACCTCCGGGACGACCGGCCGGCCGAAAGGCGTCGAGCACGCGACCGGCGGCTACCTCGCACACGTCGCGTGGACGACGCGGAACGTCCTCGACGTCCGTCCCGAGGACACCTACTGGTGTGCGGCCGATATCGGCTGGATCACCGGCCACTCGTACGGCGTGTACGGGCCGCTCGCGGCGGGGACGACGACGTTGCTGTACGAGGGGTCTCCGGATTATCCCGACCGCGACCGGGTGTGGGACCTCATCGAGCGCAACGCGGTCAGCGTGTTTTACACGTCGCCGACGGCGATCCGGTCGTTCATGAAGTGGGGCGAGGAGTATCCCGAGCGGCACGACCTCTCCTCGCTTCGCCTGCTCGGGACCGTCGGCGAGTCGATCACTCCGAAGGCGTGGCACTGGTACCGCGAACACGTCGGCGGAGGCGAGGCGCCCGTCGTCGACACGTGGTGGCAGACGGAGACCGGCGCCATCGCGCTCGCGACGCTTCCGGGCGTCACGCCGATGAAGCCGGGGAAGGTCGGACCGCCGCTTCCCGGGATCGACGCGCGGGTCGTCGACGAGGACGGAGCCGCGGTCGAACCGGGCGAGGCGGGATACCTGACGATCGGTTCCCCTTGGCCGGGGATGCTTCGCGGGCTTCGGGAGGGCGAGGAACGATACCTCCGCGAGTACTGGGTCGAGAGCGAGGACGGGTGGCGCTACCGGACGGGAGACGGTGCGACCGTCGACGAGGACGGATACGTGTCGATTCTCGGTCGGGTGGACGACGTGATCAACGTGCGAGCCCACCGGTTCAACACCGCAGAGCTGGAGTCGGCCATCGTGGGCGCGCCGGGAGTGACCGAAGCCGCCGTCGTCGGCGACGGGGACGGCCGGATCGTCGCGTACGTCACGACGCAAAGCGACGTCGTCCCCGACAGGGCGCTCAGAGAGTCGATCGCCGAGCGCCTGGCCGAGTCCGTCGGAGAGGTCGCGAGGCCGAGTCGGGTCGTGTTCACCCCGGAGTTACCCAAAACCCGTTCCGGAAAGATCATGCGCCGCCTGCTCGAAGACATCGCGCGCGGCGAGGAGTTCGGCGACGTCAGCGCCCTCCGCAACCCGGAGGTCGTCGGCGAGATCGAATCGGCAGTCCGTGAGGAGTAACTAATTACAGTTTCTTATACGAATTTCAGAACCCTATAAGGGTTTCATATGGCCCTGGATCTCAGTATCGGTATGCGCAAGTTCGTCTCCCGGTCCGCGCTTCAAGCGCGAAAGCGAGCGATCGCGAAGACGCTCTGTTACCGGCTCGTCATGGTCACGATCACCGTTGTCGTCGCGTGGGCGGTCGTCGGCGACGTGGGGGACGCGCTCAACATCGGCGTCGTCACGAACGCGGTGAAAACCGCGACCTACTACGGGTACGAACGGCTGTGGGATCACGTGACGTGGGGCGTCGCGGGGCGTTCCTGAGACCATAGTAGTCGGGGACGGAGACTGGCCGCACAGGCCGGTTTCGGATCCAGATCAAAACCCGAAACGAAACGCCTGCAGCCGTCGGTCGATACCACGTTCGACTCGTCTGTCGAGAGAGAACGACGTTTTTCGGGCTTCAAACTTGACAGAGCCGCAAGAACTTTTCTTCGGGTTCTCGTCTGAATACGAAACAGATGGTCGAGGGGCTCAGCGCCGACGCGTACGACGCTCTTGTCACCGCCGCGGAGACGTATCGCGCTGCGGTCGTCGTGCGGCTCGCTGGGGAGGCGGGACTGCGGACCGGAGAGATCACTCGCGTCGCGCCCGGACACCTCCGCGAGGCCGACACCGGATCGAACGTGTCACTTCTCGCCGTTCCCGCGACGACGGAGAGAGCGGACCGGGACGACGCCGTGACGGCGGCCATCGACCGCGAGACCGTCGTCCCGTCGTCGCTCGCGGCGGAGCTCAAACGGTACGCGGACGCCGCGGGACGCGGCGACGACGACCCGTTCGTCGACGTCTCTCCGCGTCGGGTCCAGATGATCGTGAGCGAGACGGCGGAACGGGCGGCCGAGCGGACCGACTGCGCAGTCCCCGCGGACGTGACGCCCCGAGACCTCCGTGCCACCTTCGCGCGCCGACTCCTCGTCGACCGCGAGGTGAACCCCCACGTCGTTCGCGAGGCCGGCGGCTGGGAGTCGTTGGGGTCGCTCGACGCCTACCTCGAACCGCTGGACGGGGAGGCGATCGCCGACGCCGTCGCTGACGGCGGTCCGGCGACCGCGGACGCGACGACGACGAGTCAGACGCGAGCGCCGGCCGCGCTGCGTGGGTTCGAAGCCATCGTCGACCCGGGCCGCTCGGCGGGGACGAGGAGCCCGGCTGACGCGAGGAACCCCGGTGAGGCGGGGGGCCCGGGCGAGGCGAGGGGATCGGCGGGTTCGAACGACGCCGTCCCGCTCGCGTCAGTCCCGGACACGCTGACCGACGGGGACCGGTGGGCCGAGGCGTGGATCGTACGCGGCTGGACGGAGGGAGAACGGGCGGCGGTCGTCAGCGCCTCCGGCGTCGACGCCGAGACGCTCGTCGACCGCGGCGCTACCGGCGACGGCCCGTGGCGCGCCGCGGCGGGCGACTCCGATCCGGTCGTAATCGACGCCCATCCGGCGGCCGCGGGCAGGCCGGCGATCGCGGTTCCCGTCCGATACGGAGCGGTAACACACGGGGTGCTGTGTCTCGTCGCCGCGACGGACTCGCCGGTTTCGGACGTCGAGCGACGCGAGCTTTCGGCCCTCGGCCGGTGTCTCGGGTGGGCGGTGACCGCCGGCCGGTGGCGCGATCTCCTCCACTCCGACGCCGTCACCGAAGTGGAGTTCGAAACCGCGGACGAGGAGGCGTTTCTCGCCCGTGCGAGCGCCGTCATCGGCTGCCGGATCGAACTGTCGTCGACCGTCTCCGTCGACGACCGGATCTCGCGGTTCTACCTCTCGGTCGACGGGGCCACGCCCCAAGACGTCGCGGACGTCGTGGCGGACGCGGCGGGCGTTTCGGACCCGCGAGTCATCGAGACACGCGAGGACGGCTGTTCAGTCTCCGTCCGCGTCGAGGACGGCTCCGCGGTGTCCGTGTTGATCGAACACGGGGCGACCGTTCGGGAGGCGACCGCTGTCGACGGGAGCGTCAGTATCGTCGCCGACCTCCCCGAGGGAGCGAGCGTCCGCCCCGTCGCCGCCGGACTCCGTGCGACGTTCGCCGACGCGCGGCTCGTGAGCAAGGAGTCGATCACCCGATCGACGCTCACCGAGGCGTCGCTGTCCGAGAGCGTCGCCGACCGCTTCACGGATCGGCAGTGGGCCGCACTGTCGGCCGCCTACCACGGCGGGTACTTCGACTGGCCACGCGGCAGCACCGCCGAGGAGGTCGCCGACGCGATGGACGTCTCCTCGCCGACGTTTCACAATCACCTCCGAAAGGCCCAGCGCGTCCTGCTGGACAGCCTCTTCGAGAACGACGACCGGTGCTGGTGAGCTCGGACGCCTCGTCGCCGATACGGAAGGCCGGATCGCCGCGTCGGGACTATCGACGGGTGACACGCCGCGGATCCGTCGGATATATCATGATTTTTCGTATTTAGCGTGAGCGTTTATATGGCATGATCGGTTGCATACGTTCGTACCATGACAGAGGGCGAGGGCCAACTGGAAGCGAGATTGAAAGAACAGGCGGTGTTCGAACCGCCGGAGTCGTTTTCGGCACAAGCGAACGTCACTGATCCTGCGATCTACGACGAGTTCGACGAGAACTGGCCGGAGTGTTGGGAAGCGGCCGCCGAACTACTCGATTGGGAGTCAGAGTACGATCAGGTGCTCGACGACAGCAACCCGCCGTTTTACGAGTGGTTCACCGACGGAAAGCTGAACGCCTCGGCGAACTGCCTCGACCGACACCTCGGCGAGCGAGGCGACGAGGCCGCGATCGAGTGGGTCGGCGAGCCCGTCGACGAGGACGACCGCACGTACACGTACGCCGAACTCCACCGCGAAGTGAACGAGTTCGCGGCGGCGCTCCGCGATCAGGGCGTCGAGGAGGACGACGTGGTGACGATGTACATGCCGATGATCCCGGAGCTCCCGATCGCGATGCTGGCGTGTGCCCGCATCGGCGCGCCACACAGCGTCGTCTTCGCCGGGTTCTCGGCGGACGCGCTCGCGACCAGAATGAACGCCGCGGACTCGGAGTACCTCGTCACCTGTGACGGCTACTACCGCCGCGGCGACCCGCTCGACCACCTCGGGAAGGCGAACGAGGGACTCGTCGGCGTCGACCACGACACCACGACGGTCGTCGTCGACCGCCTCGGTCCGAACGGCGACGGCTTCGGCCACGAGCTCGGCGACGACCAGCTCGACTACGGCCACCTGGTCGAGGAGCACGCCGGCGCCGACGTCGAGCCGGTCACCCGCGACGCCGAGGATATGCTGTTTTTGATGTACACCTCGGGGACGACGGGGAAGCCGAAGGGCGTGAAACACACGACCGGCGGCTACCTCTCGTGGGTGTCGTGGACCTCACAGGCCGTCCTCGACATCAAGCCGGATGACACGTACTTCTGTTCGGCCGACATCGGCTGGATCACTGGCCACTCCTACATCGTCTACGGGCCGCTCGCGCTCGGCACGACGACGATGATGTACGAGGGGACGCCGGACCACCCGGAGCGCGACCGCCTCTGGGAGATCGTCGAGGAGCACGAGGCGACCCAACTGTACACCGCACCCACGGCGATTCGCGCGTTCATGAAGTGGGGCGAGCAGTTCCCCGACCGCCACGACCTCTCGTCGCTGCGGCTGCTCGGCACGGTCGGCGAGCCGATCAACCCCCGCGCGTGGAAGTGGTATTACCAGCACATCGGCGACGAGGAGTGTCCCATCGTCGACACGTGGTGGCAGACCGAGACGGGGGGGATGATGGTCACGACGCTCCCGGGCATCAAAGACATGAAGCCGGGCGCCGCGGGGCCGCCGCTCCCGGGGCTCGACGTACGGATCCTCGACACCCTCGGCGAAGAGGTCGAACCCGGGAAGGCGGGCTACCTCACGGTACAGAAGCCGTGGCCCGGGATGCTTCGGACGCTGTACAACAACGACGAGCGCTACATCGAGGAGTACTGGGCGGAGTACTCCGACACCGACAGCGACGACCCCGACGACTGGGTGTACTTCCCGGAAGACGGCGCTAAGATCGACGACGACGGCTACATCACCGTTCTCGGTCGGGTCGACGACGTGCTCAACGTCTCGGGCCACCGGCTCGGAACGATGGAGATCGAGTCGGCGATCGTCGGCGTCGAGGGCGTCGCCGAGGCCGCCGTCGTCGGCGGCGATCACGAGATCAAAGGCGAGGCCGTCTACGCCTACGTCACGACCGAGGACGGGTACGAGGGCAACGAGGAGCTCCGAGACGCCATCATCGCCGGGGTGGAAGACGCCATCGGCCCGATCGCTCGACCGGAGCAGGTCGTGTTCACGCCCGACCTCCCCAAGACGCGGTCCGGGAAGATCATGCGCCGGCTGTTGGAGAACATCGCCGACGGGAAGGAACTCGGGAACACGAGTACGCTTCGGAATCCCGAGATCGTCGAGGAGATACAACAGCAGGCGGGTGACTGAGACCGCGCCCTGAGCGGCGGACGGTCTCGGTCGGCTACTTGGTCCGGTACACGGCCAACATCGAGGTGTACACGCAAAGCCGGGATACGACATACGTAAACACGTCACACGAGCGCACAGGACACGAACTACGGCGGCCGAATATCCGAGACGCGGCGACCGAACTCGCGAACTGCGGACCGCCGGTACACGAACTGCGGATCGACGACACACCAGCTACGGACCGACGACACACGAACCCACGGTCAACACGGATACACCACCTATGCCAGACAACGACAGACACGATTCATCACGAAACGAGGGGACGGCGGATCAGTCCCGCTCGGCCCGCACTGACGGCGGGATGACCGACGTCGAACGAGAACGACAGACGGACTACCTCGAAGTCGAGATCAACCTTCTGAAGCCGGCCACGCCGTTTATGAAAGATCACCTCCGCGTGATCTGGATCGGCTTCGGAATCTGGGTCGTCACGACGTTCGGCCCGATCACGGCGACGCGGATCGCACCGGACGTGATGACGACGACGATGCCGGTGATCGGGTTCCCGTTCCACTACTTCGCGATCGCCATCGGCGCGCCGGGTGCCGCGCTGTTGCTCTCCGTGTGGTACGCGAAGAAGCGCGATGCGATAGACGAGAAGTACGGTATCGAACAGGTGGACAACGAGGCGCTGGACGCGGCCGACCCCGCCGGTGAGGGTGCCGCGGCCGCCGACGGGGGTGCGGCGGAATGACGGCCTCGTCAGTGCTCATGCAGTCGGAGGAACTGCTCCCGGAGGGGCTCGAAATCGGTTTTAAACTCGTTCCGGCGATCATCGTCATCTCGATGATGGCGCTGTTCCTCGCCGTCGGGTTCGTCTTCAAGGTCGCCGACACCGACGACATGTGGGTCGCCGGTCGGTCGATCGGGAACGTCGAGAACGGGATGGCGATCGGCGCCAACTGGATGTCCGCGGCGTCGTACCTCGGAATGGCCGCGCTGATCGCCTTATCAGGGGTGTACGGGCTCGCGTTCGTCGTCGGCTGGACGACGGGCTACTTCGTCCTGCTCATCTTCATGGCGGCGCAGATGCGCCGGTTCGGCAAGTACACCGCACCCGACTTCGTCGGCGACCGGTTCAACTCCGACACGGCACGGGCCCTCGCTGCGGTCACCACGTTCCTCATCGGCTTCGTCTACGCGCTCGGACAGGCCCGTGGCATGGGACTCGTCGGGATGTACGTCCTCGGCGACATCAACAACGTGATCGCGATCCCGGGACTGAGCGCGTATCAGGCGATGATGACGCTGTTCATGCTGATCACCATCGCGTACCTGACCCTCTCGGGGATGCTCGGCGCGACCAAGAACATGGCGCTGCAGTACGTCATCCTCATCGGCGCGTTCCTGATCGGACTGCTTGCGACCGGCTGGACGGCCGGCTACTCGACGATTCTCCCGCAGATCGAGTACGGGATGTTGATAAGCGAACTGGGCAGGGAGTTCTCAGACCCCTTCGCGGGCGGGAGCTACTACCTGTGGGTCGCGACCTGCTTTAGCCTCGTGTTCGGGACGTGTGGGCTGCCACACGTGCTCGTCCGGTTCTACACGGTCGAGAACGAGCGGACCGCGCGCTGGTCGTGTACCTGGGGACTCGGCTTCATCGCCGTGCTGTACCTCTCGGCGCCCGCGTTCGCGGCGTTCGGGACGGACCTGTACACCAACTCCGAGTTCGGCCCGACGTACGGCGATCCGGGCATGAGCGACGCCGCCGCAGACGTCATCGTCGTGCTCGCCGCACAGCTCGCAAACCTCCCGACGTGGCTCGTCGGGTTCGTCGCCGCCGGCGGGATCGCTGCCGCCGTCGCGACGACGGCGGGGCTGTTCATCGCCGCCTCCTCGGCCATCTCCCACGACATCTACGCGAACATCATCAACGAGAACGCGACCCAACGACAACAGGTGCTGGTCGGCCGCCTCAGCATCATCGCGATCGGCCTCCTCACGATCCTGTTCGCGCTGAATCCACAGGCACCGATCGCCGCGCTCGTCTCGTTCGCGTTCGCGCTCGCCGCGATCGTGTTGTTCCCGATGTTCTTCCTCGGGCTCTGGTGGGAGAACACGAACCGCCCCGGCGCGCTCGCCGGGATGACGAGCGGGATCGTCATCTGGTTCATCCCGATGCTCAACGAGGGGCAGTTCGGCCTCGTCAACGGCGGCGCCGGATTCGGGATCGCGTTCCTCGAAACCTGGATGCCCGCGATCGGGTCCGCGCTAATCGGCGTCCCGCTGGTGTTCGCGATCACGATTTTCGTCTCGTACGTCACGGAGGAGCCGCCGCTGCGGACCAAACAGATGGTCAGGCAGTGTCACAGCCCGGACCCGATGCCGAAAGACAAGACGGCAGCGCAGGTCGTCGCCGAAAAGAACGGAAACGCGCCCGCGGACGACTAACCGATGTACG
>CAZNOA010000032.1:0-13425 GCA_964574565.1 uncultured Halobellus sp.
CCTCGACGAGGTCGTGCATCACGTCTAACACCTCCCCGATCAGTTCGGGGTCGAGTGCGCTCGTCGGCTCGTCGAACAGCATGAGCTTCGGCTGCATCGCGAGCGCTCGCGCGATGCCGACCCGCTGCTGTTGGCCGCCGGAGAGCTCCGCTGGGTACGAGTCGAGCTGCGCCCCGAGCCCGACGCGTTCGAGCTGATCGGTCGCGCGGTCTCTCGCCTCGGCTTTCGGTAGTCCGAGCACGCGCCGGGGGCCGAGCGCGACGTTGCCGACCGCGGTGAGGTGCGCGAACAGGTTGAACCCCTGAAACACCATCCCGACCTCGCGGCGGAGGTCGTCGACGTTGAGACTCGGATCGAGCACCTCCTGACCGTCGAGCCGGATCGACCCCGATTGGGCCTCGGCCAGTCGGTTGACACAGCGGAGCATCGTCGACTTCCCGGACCCGGACGGCCCGATGAGCACGGTGACGTCGCCGCGGCCCATCTCGAAGGAGACGTCGTGGAGCACCTGCTCGTCGCCGTACCACTTCGAGAGGTCGCTCACGGCGAGGAACGGCTCGTCAGTCACGCCGCCTCACCTTCTGGGATGGCGTAGCGGTCGCCGAGGTAGTCGAGCGCGCGGTTCGTGGCGAACGTGAGGACGAAGTAGATGGCACTGATCACGAGGATGACTTCTAACACTGCGGTCGTCTGTTCGGCGAACAGGTCGTACCCCCTGGTCAGGAGCTCTGCGAGCCCGATCGCGAACACGATGCTCGTGTCTTTCAACACGATGGTGAACTCGTTTTGGAACCCGGGGATCGACCGCCGGAGCGCCTGTGGCACGACGACGTGTCTGACCGCCTCGAACTGGGACATGCCGATCGCCCGTCCGGCCTCCAACTGGCCGTCGTCGACGCTCGCCAAGGAGGCGCGGAAGATCTGCGACTGGTACGCCGCGCTGCGGAATCCGAGCCCCAGAATGCCGGCCATGACCGCCGACGAGAGGGTGTACACGCCGAGGTTCACCTGCGGAACGCCGACGACGAAGTAGATGACGACGAGGATGACGACGATCGGCGTGCCGCGGAGCACGACGCCGACGCCGGAGACCAGCCGCTTGATCGGGCCGTCTCCGTACACCTCGACGGCTCCCGCCGGGAAGCCGACGAGGAATCCGAGCAGGATCGACGCGACGGTGAGCCCGATCGTGACCAGCGCGCCGCCGAGCAGATAGTCCGCGTTCCGGAACACGAACGCCCAGTCGTCGACGACGTCTCCCTGAAGCGGGGTGAGAGCGCTTCCGACCCCGGCCGCGGCGGCTTCGATCCAGCCGGCTGCGCCGGCCGTCGCGCTGTCGGCCGCGGCGACCGCGACGAGCGTCAGCGCCGCACCCACGGACATCCTACTCTTGGCCGAACCAGCGGTCGGTTATCTCCGCGTAGGCGCTGTCGTCGCGAACGGCGGCGAGCCCGTCGTTGAGGGCCTCCTGGAACTCGGTTTCGCCCTGCCGGAGGCCGAACCCGAACTCCTCGCCGGTCTCCTCGACGAACGCGATCTCGACGTTCCGCTGGGCCGCGAACGTCTCCGCGACCGGGAGATCGATGACGACGGCGTCGATGTTGCCGTTCTCTAAGTCTTCGACCGCGAACACGTAGTTGCCGTACGACGAGTAGTCGTCCTCGTCGATGATCCCGGGGTCGATCAGGTTCTGGGTCACTTGGTCCGCGCCGGTGGTCCCTGACTGGGCGCCGACCGGGCGGCCCTCGAAGTCGGCCCACTCGGTCGGCTGGAAGTCCCCGCCCTCGCGAACGAGGACCGCCTGGTCCGACTCCCAGTACGGGTCCGAGAAGGCGATCGTCTCCCGCCGGTCCTCGGTGATGGTCATCGCGGCGGCGATGACGTCGATCTCCTCGTTGGCGGTGAGCGCGGGGATGAGCCCGTCGAACTCGAACGTCGCCCACTCGCCGAGTTCGTACTCGGTCTCGGCGACGACGGCCTCGAGCAGGTCGATGTCGAACCCGATCAGCTCGCCGTCCTCGCGCATCTCGAAGGGCGGGAACCCGGGCGCCGTCCCGGGCGTGATGACGTCGCTGTCGTCGCCCAGACAGCCGGCGACGCCCGCGAGTCCAACAGCGCTCGACGCACCGGTCAGCTTCAGGTACGTCCGCCGACTCATGTCCGTTTCCGTGCGATATGGCATACCCGTGCGTGAACCGGCATCGATTTGAACCTTTCCTCCTACGGTCGCTCCGCACGTCCGTTCTCCGTGGAATCCTCGCGCGAACCGGAGGCGGTGACGCGGCTCGGAAGGTTCGCTTTGCTTCGTTGTAAACGGCGTCCGGCTCAGTCAGCCCCGACCGGTTCCGCCGCCCCGGGCGCGGCGTCGACGTCTCTGGCGACCCACGCGGCTGTTCCCCCAAGCACGAGCGCGAGGCCGAGCGCGACGAGGTTGATCTGCTGCCACAGCGTCGTGTACAACACCAGATCGCGGCCTAAAAGCAGCGTCACGACGAGCGCGGCCATGGCGCCCGCCGCGAGCGTGCGAACGGTTCGGGCGGTGGAGCGGTCGACGCCGGCGTAGCCGGCTCGGACGGCCTCGGTCGCGTACGCGACGGTCGCGACGAGTCCCAAGTGCCCCGCGAGCGCGGCGAGGTAGAACGCCGCCTGCGCGCCGGGCGAGTAGGTGACGAACGGCACCGCACGGGAGAAGAGCACGCTGGCGAGGACGCCGACGAAACCGAGCGCGGCCGCGAGACGCAGCAGCCGCCCCGATCCGCGGCTCCCGCCCCAGATCGTCGCCAGCGTGAGCAGCGTGAAGATACAGAGGGCGACGATCAGGTGGGCCGCGTGGGTCGACACCGTGTAGCCGCCGGGGACGAGTCCGCCGACGGTGACGGTGATCGCGCCGACCGTGATCTGTAGGGGGAGGATCGCGACGGCGAGCGTCGCCGCGAGCCGAGTCCGGCGGTCGAACCCGCCGAACCACGTCCACGCCGCGACGCCGATGATCAGGAAGCCGGTGATCATCGCCCAGACTCGGTGGAACCACTCGATGAAGTCCGGGTTGATCGTTAACGCCGGGATGAGCTGGTCCGAACACAGCGGCCACTGGGCCTGACACGCCAGTCCCGAACCGGTCGCTGCGGTGTACACGCCGAGCGCGAACAGCGAGAGCGTCATTCCCGTCGTCGCCGCCGCATATCGTCTGAAGGTCAGCCACGCGGGCCGGAAACTCATTGGTTCGTTTCGGGCGCGCGCGCACTTAGACCGTTCGGACGCTCCACGCGTTCGGGAACGTCAGGCGCTCCACGCGCCCGGGAGTTTCGGCGAAGCGATTCGAGACCGCCGGCGAAAGACTCGGCTACCCGGACAGCTCTCGTTTCGCGCGCCGGGCCCGCTCCGACATCTCCTCGTTGCCTTCGACGTCGGCGAGGGTCTCGACGGCCTCCAGCTTGCGGACGGAGTCGTCGAGGAAGGAGAGCACGTCCCCGGTGTACGCGTACACCATGTAATCGTCCGTCATCACGTCGACGATCGCTTGCGGGCCGAGCCCTTCCGCGCGGAGTTCGAGGACGTACCCCATGAACTTCCGCTCCGGGCAGCCGCAGTACGGGTTCGCCTGACAGTCGCAGTCGAGGAAGTCCTCGGCGAAGTCCAGGATCCGGTCACGCGTCGTCGAATCGAGCTTCGAGAGCCCGTCGCCGCTATAGAGGATATCGAGGGTCGCGCCGGCGAACGCCCCCTTCGGGATGCTCGTCTCCAGCTGCGAGGCGAGCTGCCGGTGGTTCTTCACGTAGATCTTGTCGGTGAACGCCACGGTTACGCGACGATACGGCGGCGAGCCTCAAAAGGAGCGTGATGGGCGACAGAACGGTGCGTGGGAGACGACCGGCCGGTTGCGGCGCGGGCGTCACGCGATCACACGGCTGTCCGGGAGTCGTAACGGTTATTTATCAAAGCGGGATAGATATCGACGCGTGTCCGGGTTAGGGTAGTGGACTATCCTTCAGCCTTGTGGAGGCTGAGACGCGGGTTCGATTCTCGCACCCGGACTTTCTGAGGAACGTAGTGACGAAGAAAGCCGGAAGGCGAGATCGAACCACGCGAGACGAGCGTTAGCAAGTCTGGCAATCGGGTTCGATTCTCGCACCCGGACTTTCTGCGGCGAGCAACACCGCGAGCCGCGGGGATCCCCGGTGAATTGAATCAGCGCGGTCGCGTGGGTGGAACCGAACACGTCCGGCCGTGGTTCGATTCTCGATCCGAACCGTCTCCGGACCCCCCACGCGACGGGTGGAGCCGCCACGAACGAGTTCCGAGCGCAGACCGCCCAGTGCGACGGCCTTTCCCGTGTCGCGCAACGCATACTCGTATGCCGATAGCTACTGGCAATTCCGTGACGCTGGAGTACACCGGGCGATTGGACGACGACACCGTTTTCGACACCTCACGAGAGCAGGTGGCCGCTGAGACCGGCCTCGCAGAGGCACAGCCGGAGCGGGAGTACGAACCCCTCACCGTCGAGGTCGGTGCCGGAGCGGTCATCGAAGGGATGGACGAGGGGCTCGTCGGGCTGGAAGCGGGCGAGACGGCGACGCTCTCGATCCCGCCTGAAAAGGCGTACGGCGAGTGGAGCGAGAAGTACGTCCAGGAGTTCGAGACGGACGAACTCCGAGAGATGCTCGGCGGACAGACCCCCGAGGAAGGGGCACAGCTCGAAGCCCAGAACGGGCAGCGAGGAGACGTCATCCACGTCGACGAGGATCTGGTGCGCGTCGATTTCAATCCCGACCTCGCCGGGGAAACGTTGGAGTTCGATATCGAGATTCTCGAGGTCAACTGAGGAGGACGGAGCCGCTTTTAAGTTACCGAGGACCGAGTTACCGGGAGACGTGGCCGTCGCTCCGCGGTTCGAAGCTGTCGCCCGCGACACTAACGACCGGTCTCATCTCCGGCGGCGTGCCGCGTCGACCGGGAAACCCTCGTGGCGGGCGGTCGCCTACGCGGCGACGGGCGGGCCCCCTCAGCGACCGACCGCGGGCCGCTTCGGTGACCGGATGTCACGCGCCTGGGTTCTCCGCGCGGTCATCGCTCCCATCGGGGAGTACTCGGGCGGGGACTGAGGGCGCGCATCCGACTCTAGCCGGCCGACGCGTTTAAAACGACCGTCCGGTCAGTCGTCCTGCTCCGTCCCCCCGACGATCACGGCGCGGCCGTCGTCCGCCTGCGCCTCGTTGACCGACACCGGATCGATATCGCGCCGAGCCGCGTCGACCTCGGAGAACAGGTAGACGAGCCCGACGAGAAGGGCCGCGCCGAGGGGGAGCAACGCGACCGGCGTGACCGACGTGTACCCCCAGACGACCAACAGCAGGACGACGATCACCGCGACGGTGACCGCGTAGTAGATCTGCGTCCGGACGTGGTCGATCAGGTCGGACCCCGTGAACGTCGCCGACAGCACCGAGGTGTCCGAGATCGGCGAGCTGTGGTCGCCGAAGATGGCGCCGGAGAAGATGACGCCGACCATCGCCGCGACGAGGGTGTGACCGGCCGCACCGCCGCCGCTGAGCTCCCAGGCGATCGGGATCGCGATCGGCGTGACGATCCCCATCGTCCCCCACGACGTGCCCGTCGAGAAGGCGATGAGGCCGGCGACGACGAACACGAGCGCGGGCAACAGCGCCGGCGAGACCGCCCCAACTGCCATGGAGGCCACGTACTCGCCGGTACCGAGCGCGTCGATCGTCTCGCCGATCCCCCATGCCAACGCGAGGATGGAGACCGCGGTGAGCATGATCCCGAAGCCGTCGATCGTGTACTCCGTCGCCTCGCCGACGCCGAAGATGCCGTACGCCTTCCCGAGGACGAACCCGCTCGCGACCATCGCGAACGACCCGATCATGAGCGCGACCTCGTACGCGGCGCCGAGGGCGGCGTCCCACAGACGTTCGCCGGCAGAGCCGAGGTCGGCGGCGAGCAGGTCGCCGACGAATCCGCCGACGGACAGTCCGCCCGACCACAGAGCCGTCGCGAGCGTGACGGCGATCAGCACCCCGACGGGGACGAAAAACGCCGCGAGCCGCGGGGTCGACGCCGGCGGCTCGCCCAACTCGCCGGCGACGTCCTGCATCGGAACCGCCTCGTCGCGCGTGACCTTCCCGGTGGTCCACGAGCGGTGTTCCGCCGTCAGCATCTCCCCGTAGTCGCGCCCCGAAACGACGATCACGGCCACCATGACGATCGCTAAGATCGCGTACATGTTGAACGGGATCGACGAGAGGAACACCTCGAACGTCCCCGGGCGGTCCGCGGCGTCGACCCCGGCCGACTCGTAGCCGTCGGCGATCAGCGACAGCTGGAAGGCGACCCACGAAGAGATGCCGAGCGTCGCCACCGGCGCCGCGGTGGAGTCGACGATGTACGAGAGCTTCTCGCGGGAGATCCGGAGCTGGTCCGAGACGTCTTTCATCGCGGAGCCGACGATGGCGGTGTTCGCGTAGTCGTCGAAAAAGAGGACGATCCCGAGTCCCCACGCGGCCAGCCCGGCCTTGCGCTGGCTGTCCAACCGCTCGAGCGCCCAGTCACGGACCGCGGCCGTCCCGCCGAGGTTCCACACCATGGCGACGCCCGAGCCGAGCAGCAGGGTGAACACGATGATCGTCGCGTGGAACTCGTCGGCGACCGCGGCGACGATCCACTCGAACGTCTGGACGATCCCGAGCCCGCCGGTGTAGATCACCGCCCCCGACCAGATGCCGAGGAACAGCGACAACACCGCCTTGCGGGTGAGTATCGCCAAGACGATCGCGAGCAACGGCGGAACGACGGAGATCGCGCCGAACTCGGGCACAGTCATGGTATACACTAACACGTTTCTCTTCGGTGATACATAAAATGCGCCCCCTCGCGAGGGGCGACCGACCGTTCCGATCAGCGAGGGGATACTGACCGGGTTGCGCATTCCGATTGGCGCTACCGCCCGCTTCCAGTGGTGGCTGCCTTCGTTCGTGCTCCGGACGGCTGACCCCGACCGTTCCCCCGACGTGTGGCCGTCGCCCGCCTCGCGGCGCTCCGAACGTGGGCCTAGGTCCCGCAGGGGGCATCGACGCGTATCCGAACGCACTTATGCGCCTGTGACAGATTCACGCGCAATGTCTGTACGAGTCGGCATCCTCGGCGCCACCGGTGCCGTGGGCCAGCGGTTCATCCAGTTGCTCGACGATCACCCGACCTTCGACCTCGCCGCCGTCACCGCGAGTTCGGACAGCGCGGGGAAGACGTACCGAGAGGCCGCGAAGTGGCGCGTGAACACGCCGATTCCGGACGACGTGGCTCAGATGGAGGTCACCGAAACGTCGCCGGCGGGGATCGCCGACGCCGACGTCGACCTCCTCTTTTCGTCGCTCCCGTCCGGGGTCGCCGCGGAGGTCGAACCCGACTTCCTGAACGAGGGGTACGTCGTCTCCTCGAACTCCTCGAACGACCGGATGGCGACCGACGTCCCGCTCACGATCCCCGAGATCAACCCGGACCACCTCGATCTGATCGAGGTCCAGCGCGACGAGCGGGGGTGGGACGGCGCGCTCGTGAAAAACCCGAACTGCTCGACGATCACGATGGTCCCCACGCTCGCGGCGCTCGACGAGTTCGGGCTCGAGCGCGTCCACGTCACCACCCTGCAGGCGGTCTCCGGCGCGGGCTACTCGGGCGTCACGTCGATGGAGATCCTCGACAACGCCATCCCGCACATCGGCGGTGAAGAGGAGAAGATGGAGACGGAGTCGCGAAAGCTCCTGGGCGAGTTCGACGGCGCGGAGGTCCGTCTCCACGGCGCCGACGTGGCCGCCTCCTGTAACCGGATCCCGACGCTCGACGGCCACTTGGAGAACGTCTTCGCGGAGGTCGCCGCGGACCCCTCCCCGGACGAGATCCGCGCGTCGATGCGCGCCTTCGAGAGCGCCGACCTGCCGAGTTCGCCCGATCAGCTCATCAAGGTGTACGGCGACGACGAGCCCGAACGCCCGCAGCCGCGGCTCGATCGCATGTACGCGGACGGGATGGGCATCGTCGCCGGCGGCGTCCAAGCGACGACCGCCGGCGTGAAGTACAATTGCCTCGCGCACAACACGATCCGCGGCGCGGCCGGCGCCTCGCTGTTGAACGGCGAACTGCTCGTCGAAGAGGGATACGTATAGACGGCGGGCTGACGGGCCCACTTCTTTCGAACCAGCCTTCCGGTCGAAGTCCCGAATAGCAGCGCACCGGTATCGGCCCCATGGTGAACGAAGACGCCGTTCGCCGCGGCTACGACGGACTCGCGGAGGCGTACGCGGCGGACCGGAGCGAGGACGGACGCGGATTGCGATCCTCGACGACTTTCTCGACGACCTCCCAGCGTCGTCGCGCCTCCTCGACGCCGGGTGCGGCCATGGGACACCCGTCCTCCGTGACCGAACGGCGTCGGCGACCGGAGTGGGGGTCGATCTCTCCCGCACACAGCTGGAACTCGCCGCCGATAACGCGCCCGATGCGGCGCTCGCGCAGGGAGACATGGCCGCGCTCCCGTTCCGCGAACGCGTCTTCGACGCGGTGACCGCGTACCACTCCTGATCCACGTCCCGCGCGGGCAACACCAGCGGGTCGTCGACGAGTTCGCGCGGGTGCGCACCGACGGCGGCGGGCTGTTGCTCTCCGAGGGGCAGACGGCATGGAGCGGGGCGAACCCGGACTGGCTCGACACCGGCATCGAGATGCAGTGACACATCGCTGGCGTCGAGGCGACACGAGAATACCTTCGGAACGCGGGGTTTACGGTCGACCGAGCGTGGAACGTCTCCGGCTCGTTTGGCGACGGCGCCGACGAGCGGTGGGCGTTCTTCTCGGCGCGGTTTGAGGAATAAAAGCGGTCCGCGACGGATGTTTGAACCCGTCTACTTCCCTTTAAACTCGGGCTCGCCGTCACCCATGAACGCGGTCATCCCCTCCATGAGGTCCTCCGTGTTCATCAGGTGACCGAACGCCTGCGCCTCGACCTCGAGGCCCGCCTCGTCGTCGCCGCGACCGGCGTGCATCGCGCGCTTCGTGTAGCGCTGTGCGATCGGCGGCCCCGCGGCGAGGCTCTCTGCCAGCTCCCACGCCCGCTCGTCGAGCTCGTCGTCGCCGACGACCTCGTTGATGAAGCCGTACTCCTCGAGCGTCGCCGCCTCGTAGCGGTCGGCGGTGAAGATGATCTCCTTCGCGCGCCCCTCGCCGACGATCCGAGCCAGCCGCTGCGTGCCGCCCCACCCCGGGAGCAGCCCGAGGTTGTGTTCCGGCTGCCCGAGCTCCGAGCGCTCGGAGGCGATACGGAGGTCCGCCGCGGTCGCGAGCTCCATGCCGCCGCCGAGACAGTAGCCGTCGATTGCGGCGATCACGGGCTTGTCGGACGCCTCCAGCTTCCCGAACGTCTGCTGGCCGGTCCGGGAGATCTCGACCGCTTCGAGGGGGTCGCCACCCCCCGCGGCCATGCTCTGGACGTCGGCGCCGGCGGAGAAGGCACGGTCGCCCGCGCCCGACAACAGGATCGCGCGGACCTCGTCGTCCCCGTCGAGCCGGTCTATCGCCGCACTGAGTTCCTCGAGCAGCTCACCGCTGATCGTGTTCATCCGGTGGGGGCGGTCGATCTCGACGTGTCCGATCCGCCCGTCGACCGTGACGTTGAGCGTGTCGTAGTCGGCCGCGTCGTCGGCTCCGTCCGCTGCGCCGCCGGTACCGCGGAACCCGCCGGCCTCGGCGGCCTCTCGCAGGTAATCGGTCGCCTCGTAACGCGCCTCACCGGTCTCGTCGGCCAGCGCGTCGAGGGTGTCGACGAGCGTGTCGAGCCCCTCGCCGTCCGCGAGCTTCGCGGGACCGTCCGGGAACCCGGCGCCGAGCTGCACCGCCTTGTCGATGGCGGCTGCATCGGCGACGTCGTCGCCGATCAGTCCGGCGACCTCGTTGGCCATCACCGCGAGCAGCCGACGGCGGACGTCGGCGTCGACCGCGTCGCTCGGGATCTGCGCCCCGTCGCCGTCCTCGTAGTCGTAAAACCCCGCCCCGGTCTTCTTGCCGAGGTCACCCGCCTCGACCTTCTCCGCGAGCAGCGGACAGGGTCGGTACGCGTCGCCGAGCACCTCGTGCATGTACTCTAAGACGTGAAAGCCCACGTCGATGCCGACCTGGTCGGCGAGTTCGAACGAGCCCATCGGGAGCCCCATGTCGAACTTCGTCGTGGAGTCGACCGTCTCGATGGTCGCGTCGCCCGACTCGACGATCCACGCGGCCTCGTTCATCAGCGGGACCAGGATTCGGTTGACGATGAACCCCGGGCTGTCTTTCCGGACGCGGACCGGGGTCTTCCCCATCGACTCCGCGAGCCCCTCGACCAGCTCGAGCGTCTCCTCGCTCGTGTGCTTCCCGGAGATGACCTCGACGAGGTCCATCCGGACCGGCGGGTTGAAAAAGTGCATCCCGCAGAAGCGCTCGGGGCGGTCGGTGACCTCCGAGAGCTCCGTGATCGAGAGACTGGAGGTGTTAGTGACGAAGACGGCCGCCTCGGGCGCGAACTCGACGACTTCCTCGTACACGTCCTTTTTGATCGCCATCTTCTCCGGGACGACCTCGACGACCACGTCGGCGTCGGCGAGCGCCGGCTCCAGGTCGACGAACGTCTCCACGCGGTCGAGCGCCTCCTCGGCCGCGTCCTCGCTGATGCGGTCCTTCTCGGCGAGTTTACCGAGCGACCACTCGATCTGGTCGTACCCGTCTTGGACGAACTCCTCTTCGATGTCCCGCAGCGACACGTCGTAGCCGGCGAGCGCGGCCACTTCCGCGATGCCGTGGCCCATGTTTCCGGCGCCGAGGACCGCTACGCGCTGAACGTCTTCGAGTTGCATACCTCAGTGGTCGGAACCGTCATGGTTGAACGTTTTCATCTTCCAAACGGAAAACTCACGGTAAGTTTACTCGGTCGAGCGACGCGGGTGCGGCATCAGCCGCCCTCCGCCGTCCAATTCGCGGCAGTGCCGGCCATCCCCATCGCTCGACGCGGCCCGCACTCCCGCCGGGAAACGTACAGGTGGCTCCGCTTCGAACCGACGACCGATGGACGACCGAGTCGCGGCGACGCTTCGAGAGGACCCGACGATGGCCGCGCTGATCGACCGACACGGCTCGCTCGAGATCGAGCCCGCGGACGACGAGTTCGGACGGCTGTGTACCTCGATCGTGAACCAGCAGCTGTCGACCGCCTCCGCCGCGGCGATCCACGAGCGGTTTCGCGACGCGCTCGACGGCGACGTCACGCCGGCCCGCGTGCTCGCGGCCGACGAGCGGCGTCTCCGGGATGCCGGGCTCAGCGGGACGAAAGTCGAGTACCTGCGTGCGGCCGCGACCGCCTTCAACGACGGCGCCACCGACCTCACCCGCGCGGGACTCGCGGATCTGAGCGACGAGGAGGTCGTCGGTCGGCTGACCGAGATCCGGGGCGTCGGCGACTGGACCGCGCGGATGTACCTGATCTTCGCGCTCGGCCGCGAGGACGTGTTCCCGCTCGGCGACCTCGCGGTCAGGAAGGGTATCGAACGGATATACAACGACGGAGGAGCGTTGACCCGCGATGAGATGCGCGGGATCGCCGCGGCGTGGCGGCCGTATCGGAGCTACGGGACGCGCTACGTGTGGGCCGAGTACGAGTCGTGACGCCGCCGGGTGCCGGACGCGTCGCCGAGACGTGCCGTTACTCCTCTAAGATCTCGCCCGCCTCGTCGCGCTCGGCCTCGTCGACGTCGGCGCGCTTGCGAACGTCGACTTGGTAGTCGGTGAGGATGTCGCGGCCGAGCAAGAGGGGGTACTCCATGTGGCCGCGGTCCTCGACGCTGGCGGTGACCGTGTGTTGGTTCCCGCCGATACCGATGACGAGGTCGACGACGGGGCGGGCCTTCCCGCCCTTGACGCTCCCCGATTTCACGCGGGTCATGCTCTTGATCGGCCCCGCACCGATCTCGGCGGCGAGCTGCGTGTCGATGCTCGTTCGGGTCGCCCCCGTGTCGGACTTCGCGAGCGACTGCTGCGACCCGGAGGTGCCGGTGACGACCACTTCCTCAATGTAGCCGATGACGGGCTGTTCGGTCGGGCTCGGCTTCGGATCCGGCGCACAGGAGGGCCGCGAGTCGTCGAGCGTGGCGGCCACCCGCTCGACGTCGTCGTCGTCGACCGCGCCGTCGACCGTCTCGATCGCGAGCTTCGCGATGTACGGGGCCGGGCTCGTGCCGGTCGCCTCGTACAGCCCTTTGAACCCGGCCGTCGGATTCACTTCGAGGACGTACCAGCCGTCGTACCCCTCGACGAGGTCGACGCCGGCGTAGTCGAGGTCCATCACGTCGGCGGCGTACAGCGCCGTCTCCGCCGCCTCTTTGGGCATGTCGTCGGTGGCGTCCTCGACGGCCCCGCCGAGCGCGACGTTGGTCCGCCAGTCTCCCTCCGGCGCGTACCGGTACATCGAGCCGATGATCTCGTCGCCGACTACGTACACGCGCAGGTCGCGGTGCTTCTCGTCGTCGCGGTCGATCAGCTGCTGGAGGAACGCCTGCCGGTTGCCGACCTTCGGGTTCACCCGCTCCGTGAGGTCGACCTTCCACGTGCCGCCGCCGTGGGTGCCGATCGCGGTCTTGTAGACGCCGACGTCGCCGAAGCGCTCGCGGTCTTCGTTGAGCCGATCGTTCGAGAGCGCGAGCAGCGCGTCGGGGACGCGGATGTTCCAGTCGGCCAGCGTCGCCGCCGTCGCGAACTTGTGGATCGACGCGAGCACGGCGTTCGGCTCGTTGAGCATCGGCCGGATCCGTTCGTACGTCGCCGCCAGTCCGAGCAGCTCCGCGGGTTGGTCCGTGTTCGAGACCAGCAGTCGGTTCGCGATCACGTCTACGGAGGGTTCGACGGTGACGTCGCCGTCCTCGACGCTGATCGCGGCGTTCTCCTCGCGCAGCCACACGGGCTCGTGGCCGAGGTCTTCGACCGCGTTGCAGATCGCCTTCGTTTCCTTGCTGTTGTGTAACGACAGCACGCCGACACGGACCGGGTCCGAACTCATAGGTGACTCTGCGCGGGCCGGTGTAAAAGATGACCCGATCGACGGCCGAATATCGGTTTCGGATCCGCAGGCCGTTATATATATACCCCCCGCAACGCTCCGGTGTGACATGAGCGACGACCGGGTGTTCACGTACAACGGCGGTGCGGTATCGCCCGGCGAACGGCAAAACATCCGCTACGGCATCAGCGAGACGTACCTCGGCGACCCCGTCCGGATTCCAGTGACGATCGTCAACGGCGAGCGCGACGGCCCGACCGTCTTCCTCACGGCGGCCGCGCACGGCGACGAACTCAACGGGATCGAGGTCGTCCGCGAGGTCGCCCACGAGTGGG
>CAZNOA010000033.1:0-13388 GCA_964574565.1 uncultured Halobellus sp.
CGAACGGTCGTCGTCGACCGCGACTGAGCCGGAACGGCGGTTCGACGGAGATTACGGAGGTGGCAAGGAGAAAGACCCGTGCTTTAGCGCGGGGATGAATCCGACAACGCCCTGCGCCAACTACGCCAACGATCTGACCGGATGTTTTAATTGAGTGATTGTCGTATTAACTGATAGCCGAGGCGGCCTGTCCGCCCGACTAATCGGACAATATCGGGATTCCCCGATTCCACGCAGAAAGCACCCTTTCTGTGGTCGGATTTCGGGGTGCAGTCAGCAAAAGTATCTCTGAATCCCATGCCGGGATAGGAGTAACGGCTGGTTGGCACAGCCAGTAGTCGCCTTTCGAGGCTACTACAAACCGTAAACATCCCAACCCAGCGGCACGGTGCCGTGGGAATCTTCGTCGCCAGACTACGTCTGGCGGGCAACCAGAACGCGTCGCGTTCTGGTGACGCCCTTCAGGGCGGAGAGGATGTCAATGCCCGGCCGACGGAGCGTCCCGCCCGCGGGCTACCCGTCGCGCTCTGACTCTCCGTCGCGTTCCAACTCCGCCACCAGTTCGACGATTCCCGAGACCGCCGCGTCGACGAGCGCGTCTCCCTTTTCGGCCGTCGCAACGGTCGGGTCACCGATGTTGCCGGCGGGCGTGATAGCCGCCATGTCGTCCGCGGTCAGCGCCCACCCGACCCGGTTGTCCCCGAGCGCGTCGTAGTCGGTCAGCGGAAGCGACTCCGCCGGCGGATCGACCGCCGTCGCGGCGGCCATCTCCACGAGGTCGGGGAACAGCGCCAGCATGATGCTCGTCTCGAACTCCGAGGCGTGGAAGGAGACGTCTCCCGTCCGGATCTCCTCGGCGACGTCCGCGAAGAGTTCGACCAGCGGAACGTGGAACGCCGTCACGTCGCTTTCCGTGCGAAGCCGTCGGACGACGACCTCCAGTTCGGGGTCCTGTGCGAGGTAGTGACCGTTCACCAGCAGCACGTTCTCGATCCCCCAGTCGCTCGCGGCGTCGCAGATGTCGTAGACGTACCGCTGGAACGTCTCCGTCGACACGCTGAACGTTCCGGGTTTAAATGTGTGGTGCGGGCTGACCCCGTACCAGATCGGCGGGGCGAGCAGCACGGGAACCCGTTCGGCGACGCGCTCTCCGATCGATTCCGGCATGAACGCGTCGACGCCGAGGGGAAGGTGGTGGCCGTGTTGTTCGGTGCTGCCGACGGGGACCAACAGGGTGCTGGTACGGTCGAGCGCCGACTCGACCTCGCGCCACGTCATCTCGGCGACGCGGCTCGTCTCGGGCTCGGGAGCTTCGGTCATACACCGGGTTCTCCCCGGTCGGACAAAACTCCTCGCGGTCGGCGAAATACCACGCGGCCGACATAAACGCCACTCAGCCGACAGAAACGCCACGCGCTCGGGGAACGTCGACCGTCGCCGGCGGAGGAGTCGACGTCGTGGGTGAGTTATCGGCGTCGCAGACGATCTACGTCCCGCTGGCCTCGTCCGCAGACGCTCCACCAGAGTCGTCGCCGGCGCTCCCGTCGAAGTCGTCGTCGCTCGCCGCGGCCGTACAGACCGGACAGCCCGCCGCGAGGATCGTCTCCCGCATCTCTTCGTTGACCTCGATGGTCTGTGCGCAGTCCGAACAGGTGAATTGGACGGTTGTCAACACTGGCCCTCTCTCGTCTCGCGGAGAGGGCACCGGACGATATAAATGACGGGCTTCCGGCCCGGCGGCTCAGTCCGTTCGCGGCACCGCGTACGCGCCGACCGCGAGGAACCCGACCGCGAGGAGCGTCAACACCGCCAGATCGCCGAGCCACGGCCCCGGCTCGTACACGATGGCTCGCGTCCCGCGCGCGAAGTACGTCAGCGGCGACGCCGCGACCGCCGGGAGGAACCACTCCGGCAGCAGCGCCGGCGGCACGAACGTCTCCGAGAGGAAGAGCAGGGGGAGCGCGACCGTGTTGCTCGCGGCGATCACGCCGTCCTGCGAGTCCGAGAGCGCGCCGAGAACCGACCCGAGCCCGCAGAAGAGCGCGACGCCGACCGCGACGAACACCGGTAGCGCGGCGAGCGCGGGCGAGACGAGGAGCTCGGCGTCGGTGACCGCGATCACGAGCCCGAATATCAGCAGGCTCGCCGCGCCGATGATCGCGACGTTCACGAGGGTGTGCGCGAGCAGCCACTCGACGCGCGAGAGCGGCGTCGTCGCCAGCTTCTCGAACCGTCCGCCGTCGCGGTGGCGGGCGATCTCGGAGCCGACCCGCGACAGCGGGGTGAAGAGGACGACGACCGCGAGGTAGCCGGGGATGTAGTAGCCGGCCGGCTCCGCGAAGAGGCCGCCGCCGGTCGGCTGCGTCCGGACGAGCGCCCCGAAGATGACGACGAGGATCACGGGGAAGAAGAAGGTGAAGAACACGGCGGTCCGCCGTCGGAGGAACGAGCGGGTCGCCGCGCTCGCCTCGGTCCCGATCCGTCCGACCCGACTCATCGGTCGCCTCCGCCGGAGGCGGCGTCGGCTCCGTCCTCCCCGGCGAGTTCGTCTCTCCCACCCTGTTCGTCCCCGTCCCGCGGCGAGTACTCCTCGCCGGTGAGCCGGAGGTAGACGTCCTCAAGCGACGGCTCGGACCACGCCAGCGACTCGAACGCGACGCCGGCCGCGTCGAGCGCGTCGACCGCGTCCCCGATCGCTTCGGGTCGAACGCCGAGCACCCGTAGCCCGCCGCGGGTCGACTCGACGACGTGGCCCTCCGGTAACCGCCCCGCGGCGGCCTCCGTGACCGCCGCGACGACGTCGTCGGCCGCGGGGTCGTCCAGCGCGACTTCCAGCCGCGGGTCGCCGCCGTGTTCGGCGATCAGGTCGTCGGGCGGGCCGACGGCGACGACCTCGCCGTCCCGGAGCAGCGCGGCGCGGTCGGCGAGCCGCTCGACCTCGTCCATCGCGTGGCTCGTGAGGAAGACGGTCGTTCCGTCGTCGGCGAGCCGCTCGATCAGGCGGTGGATCGAGCGACGGCCGGCGGGGTCGATCCCGGTCGTCGGCTCGTCCAAAAAGAGGAGGTCGGGGTCGTTGACGATCGCGGTCGCGACGCAGGTCCGCCGCTTCTGTCCCCCGGAGAGCGTCTCGTACCACGCGTCTGCGTCGTCGGCCATTCCAACGTCCCGCAACACCGACTCGGCGTCGCGCGCGTCGTCGTACAGGCCGCCGTAGTACTCGACCAGCTCGCGGGCCGTCAGCCGCTCGGGCGGGTCGAACGACTGCGGGAGCAGTCCGATGCGCTGGGGGTCGACCGCGCGCGGCGAGACGCCGAACACCCGCAGGTCTCCCTCCGCGTCCGTCGTTCCGGTCAGCGCCCGGACGAACGTGGTCTTCCCGGCGCCGTTGGGGCCGATGAGGCCGAACACCTCGCCGGATCGCACGGCGACGTCGACCCCGTCGAGCGCGACGAGGTCGCCGTACGACTTCCGGACCCCGTTGCCGGCGACGACCGGATCGGAGTCGGCTCTCGCCGCCTCATCGACCGCGCTCGAGGACGCCTCCGACGCGGTCGCTGTCTCCTGCATGCCATTCGGTCGGCGACGCGCGCGCGTAAGCGTTGCTCTTCGAGGCCGTCCGGGCGGGTCGCCGAACTGCCGGTCGAGGTCGATCGACGGCTTCCGTCACCCGACCGCCCCGGTCCGTCACGCCTAAGCGACCCGGAGCCGACCTACGGGGTATGGACTACCACGAGGCGGCGAGCTTCCTCTTCGACCTCCGCCGCTTCTCGGTGAAGCCCGGCACGGAGCGGATCGAGGCGCTGCTCGACCACCTCGGCAACCCCGAGGACGAGGTGGCGTTCGTCCAGGTCGCGGGCTCGAACGGAAAGGGGAGCACGGCCCGCATGACCGAGTCGGTCCTCCGGGAGGCCGGGCTGTCGGTCGGACTGTACACCTCGCCGCACCTCTCCGCGCTCGCCGAGCGCGTTCGCGTCGACGGCCGGCAGATGACGGAGGCGGCGATCGCGTCGTTCGTCGCGGAGACGCGGCCGTGGCTGATCGATCGCGCGGCCGCGGGCGAGCCGCTCACGTTCTTCGAGGTCGTCACGGCGATGGCGATCCGCGACTTCGCGCGCCGCGACGTCGACGTCGCGGTGCTGGAGGTCGGGCTCGGCGGCGAGTTCGACGCGACCAGCGCGGTCGAGCCCGTCGCGGCCGCGGTGACGAACGTCTCGCTCGAACACACCGCCGTCCTGGGCGACACGATCGCGGAGATCGCCCGGACGAAGGCCCGGGTCGCGGCCGCGGGCGCCCCCCTCGTCACGGGGTGTGAGGGCGAGGCGCTCGACGTCGTCCGCGAGGTCGCCGCCGAGGCGGACGCCCCGGTCGCGACGGTCTCGGGCGCGGGAACCGATCCGGCGGCCGCGGGGACGGCGGACCCGACCCTCTCGGTCGCGTACGACGGGCGCGTGAGCGCGACCGACGCCGAGATCACGCTCTCCGGCGAGCGCGACGGCACCTTCCGGATCCCCCTCGTCGGCGCACACCAGGCGACGAACGCCGGGATCGCCGTCGCCCTCGCCGACCGAACGGCGACCGCGCTCGATCGTGGCGTCGACGAGGCAGCCGTCCGTGACGGGCTCGCGCGGGGGACGTGGCCGGGGCGGTTCGAAGTGGTCGACACCGCCCCGCTGACGGTGCTCGACGGCGCGCACAACCCGGCCGCGTGCCGGACGCTCGCCCGGACGCTCGACGAGTACGACTACGACGACCTCCACCTCGTGTACGCCGCGATGCACGACAAGGACCACGCCGGCGCCGCGGCCGCGCTCCCCGAAGCCGCCTCGGCGGTCACCTGTCGCCCCGCGCTCGACCGCGCGGAGGATCCGGCGGTGTTGGCGGCGGCGCTCCGGGAGGCCGGTATCGACGAGGTGACCGCGGGCGACGACGTGGAACTGGCCCTCTCCGCCGCCGTCGACCGCGCGGGACCCGACGACTGCGTGCTGCTCGTCGGCTCGCTGTTCGCGGTCGCGGAGGCGCGGGCGGCCCGAATGCGAACCGTGACGCCCCGGTCTGCCGGCGCCGACGCGGCGGGCGACGGGCGGCGCGAGGCGATGGACCACCGCGTACTGACCCTCCGGCTGCGCGGCGACCGCGCAGAGCGGCTCGCGGCGGAGCTTCGGGCCGTCGGGGGGGCAGCGGAGATCGGCGGACTCGGCGGCGGAAACGGGCGCGTCTCGGGCGGCGAGCAGGTCCCGGTCACGCTCGCCGGGACGGTCGCCGAGTACCGGGAGCTGCTCTCGGAGATCGGCGGCGAAAACGGCGAGCTGACCGCCGGTTTCGACCGCCCGCTCGACTCCGATTCCGACACGGGACTTGCCGGAGTCGCCGCCGACATCGCCGCGCGGCTCGGGTTCGGAGAGGGGTCGGCGTCGACCGCGTCGACCGCGTCGACCGACTACCCGTGGACCGACGGCACCGCCGTGATGGGCGTGCTCAACGTCACGCCGGACTCCTTTCACGACGGCGGGCGCCACGAGGCACTCGACGACGCGGTCGACGGCGTCGAGCGGATGGTCGAGGCCGGCGTCGACATCGTTGACGTCGGCGGCGAATCGACCCGCCCGGGCGCCGAGCCGGTCCCCGTCGCCGAGGAGATCGACCGAGTCGTCCCGACGATCGAAGCGGCTCGATCGGTGCCGGCGGTCGCGGAGGGCGACGTCCTCGTCTCGGTCGACACCCGAAAGCCCGCGGTCGCCGAGGCGGCGCTGGCGGCGGGCGCGGACGTCATCAACGACGTCACGGGCTTGGAAGACCCGGCGATGCGAGCGGTCGTCGCCGACGCGGACTGCCCGGTGGTCGTGATGCACAGCCTCGACGCGCCGGTCGACCCGACGAACGACCCCGAGTACGACGACGTCGTCGCCGACGTGATCGCCGACCTCCGCGAGCGGCTCGCGCTCGCCGACACGGCCGGGATCGACCGTGAGAAGGTGATCGTCGACCCCGGGCTCGGCTTCGGGAAGTCCGCCGCGGAGGGGTTCGAGCTGATCGCCAGAGTCGGCGAGTTCGACGCGCTCGACTGCCCGGTGCTGATCGGCCACTCGCACAAGTCGATGTTCGAGGCGGTCGACCGCGGCCCGGACGACCGCGAGCACGCGACCGTCGCCGCGACCGCGCTCGCGGCGGCCCGCGGCGCCGACATCGTCCGCGTCCACGACGTCGCCGAGAACCGTGCCGCGGTCGACGTCGCCGCCGCCGTCGACGGATCGGCTCGACACGACGGCGACGATTCCGACGCTCCCGGCGATTCCGTCCCCGACGACGACTGACGACCGCGCCCGACCCCGGCGACGAATGACGGCAGCGTTTTGGGTCGCGACGCCGTCGTGGGGATATGGCTCGGCGTCTGCTGCTCGGCTGTAGCGCGGTCGGACACACGCTCGTCGAGCGGAGCCGCCAGGATCGCGCCGATCTCGTCGCGATCACCGACGACACCGGATGGGCGTCGACGCTGCGCGACCGCAACGTCGCCACCGTCGAGGCCGACCCGACAGACCCCGCGGCGTACCCGGACGGCGTCACCGTCGTGTTGGTCGCCAGCGACGACCCCGGGCGCAACGTCGCGGCCGCCGAGGCCGCGCGGCGCCGGTATCCGGACGCGATGATCGTCGCCCACGTCGGCACGAACCCGACCGCGGTCCAACAGGGCTCCCTGAAAACGGTCGCCGACCGCGTCGTCGACCCGGTCGAGGCGATCGCCTCGCGGGTCCGCGAAGCGACCGGCGTCGACGCCGAGGAGGAGCCGGTTCGGCTGCTGTCGACGCTCCGAGAGCTCTCCGGCCCCCTCCTCGTCGTCGCACACGACAACCCCGACCCCGACGCCATCGCGAGCGCGATCGGTCTCGCCCGCGTCGCCGACTCCGTCGGGATCCCGGCCGACCCCTGTTACGGCGGCGAGATCGCCCACCAGGAGAACCGCGCGATGGTGAACCTGCTCAACCTCTCCCTCCAGACCTTCGACGGGATCGACCTCGACGACTACGACGGCGTCGCCTTGGTCGACCACTCCCGGGCGGGGATCAACGACAGCCTCCCGGAGGGTCACCCGGTCGACGTCGTCATCGACCATCACCCGCCCCGAGGTCCGGTCGCGGGCTCGTTCATCGACATCCGGCCGGACGTCGGCGCGACGAGCACCCTGATCGAAGAGTACCTCTCTCGGCTCGGGATCGAGCCGGACCGCGAGCTCGCGACCGCCCTGCTGTACGGGATCCGGATCGACACGAAGGATTTCACCCGTTCGACGTCGATCCCGGACTTCGAGGCGGCCGCGTCGCTGTCGGCTCACGCCGACGAGTCAACCCTCGAACGCGTCGAGAGCCCGAGCGTGAGCCCGGAGACGCTCCGCGTTCTCGCCCGCGCGATCGAGGGACGCGACGTGCGGGGCTCGACGGTCGCTTCCTGCGTCGGCGAGATAACCGACCGCGACACCCTCGCGCAGGCGGCCGAGCGGCTCCTCGCGCTCGACGGGGTCACGGTGACGTTCGTCTACGGGTACATGGACGGCGTCATCTACGGCTCCGCGCGGGCCCGCGGCGCCGACCTCGATATCGGCGAACTCCTCCGCGACGCGCTCGACCCGGTCGGCTCCGCCGGCGGCCACGCCACGATGGCCGGCGCACAGGTGCCGTTGGGGATCTTAGAGGAGGTGTCCGAGTCGGAGTCGCTCCCGGAGGTCGTCGAGACGTTCGTCTCCGGTCGCTTCTTCGAGGCGCTCGGCGACGCCCCCGCGCCGCCGAGCGGCCCCCCGACGGAGTTCCCGACCGACTGAGAACGCGGTCCGATCGCCTTCGGTCGGGCTCCGCGGCCCGCTATCGACCGTAACGCATAGGATATCGGCCCCAGATGTCCCGCTGACGGAGACGATGACAGACGGGCTGTACGACGACCACCCGGAACTGTACGACGCCGTCCAGTCCCACTGGGACTACCACCGCGACGTCGCCTTCGTGGTCGACCAGTGCTCCCGCCACGGGGTCGACGGCGAGACGCTCTTGGAGGTCGGTTGCGGAACCGGCGAGCACGCGCGACGATTCGCCGAACGCGGCTTCGAGGTCACGGCGATCGACAAACACGGGCCGATGCTCGACCGCGCCCGCGAGAAATGCGGCGGTCTCGGAGAGCGGGTCGAGCGAGACGGGGAGATCGACTTCCGTGAGGCGACGATTCCCGACGTGGACCTCGACGAGACGTACGACGTCGTCGTCGCGATACGAGGCGTGATCAATCATCTCCCGCCCGACGACCTCTCGCCGGCGCTGGCGGCGCTCCGGGAACGGCTCGTCGACGGCGGACTGCTCGTCTTCGACAACGCTCCGCTCCCTCCCGACGGCAACCGACCCGGCCTCGACACCGGTGCCGTCGGCGGTGAGCGGTACGCCCGAATCAGCCGACACGCGACGCGGAACGACGGTCGACTCGACTGGCGCTCGGTGACGTTCGTTTCGGGCGAGACGGTGTTCACCGACAGCCGCTCGATGACGCCGTTCGCGGACGCCGACGTCGCCGACGCGCTTGAAGCAGCCGGATTCGCCGTCACCACGATCGACGGCTACGGGCCGAACGACGACAGGACCGTGTTCGTCGCGGTCGCGTGACGCTCGACGCCGGCCGCGCCGACGAGAGAACCGATCACCACGGCCGGCCTCGCCCGTCTCCCGCGCCAGAGTGCGCAACCTACATATCCCGTGGTGCCGAACAGTATAGTATGAGCGACGAAATACTCGAACACCGCCGGCTGATCATCGCCGGAACCGGGATCGCGGGGCTCTCAGCGGCCATCTACGCCGCGCGGTCGAACAACGATCCCCTCCTGATCGAGGGAGACGAGCCGGGCGGACAGCTCACGCTCACCACCGACGTGGAGAACTACCCCGGCTTCCCGGAGGGGATCTCCGGTCCGGAGCTGATCAACGAGATGAAGGCACAGGCGACGAAGTTCGGCGCCGAGACGCGAAACGGGATCATCGCGGACGTCTCGAAGGAGTCCGCCGGCCACTTTCGCGTCACCCTCACGAACGGCGACGTCTACACCGCCGACGCCGTGATCGCGGCGTCTGGGGCCTCGGCCCGGACGCTCGGCGTCCCCGGCGAGGAGGAGCTCATGGGGTACGGGCTGTCGACGTGTGCGACCTGCGACGGCGCGTTCTTCCGCGGCGAGGACATGCTCGTCGTCGGCGGCGGCGACGCGGCGATGGAGGAGGCGAACTTCCTGACGAAGTTCGCGGACACCGTCTACATCGCGCACCGCCGCGAGGAGTTCCGCGCGGAGGACATCTGGATCGACCGCGTCATGGACAAGGTCGACGACGGCGACATCGAGATCCTGAAGAACACGGAGCTCACCGAGATACACGGCACGCCCGAAGACGGGATCACGAGCGTCACCCTCGTCGAACACCCCGGCGGCCACCCCAAATCGAAGCTCGACGACCCCGCGACGGCAGACGAGGTGGACGAGTACGAGTTCGACGTGGGCGCGGTGTTCTACGCGATCGGTCACACCCCGAACACCGAGTACTTAGCGGAGACCGGCGTCGAGCTCGACGACGCGGGGTACCTCCTGACCGCCGGCGGTCGCGACGGCGGGCAGACCGCGACCGCGGTCGACGGGATCTTCGGCGCGGGCGACGTCGTCGACCACCACTACCAGCAGGCGGCCACCGCCGGCGGGATGGGCGTGATGGCCGCGCTCGACGCCGACGACTACCTCTCCGAGCGCGAACGCGCCGGCGAGCTGTACGAAGCCGAAGTCGACGCGGCGGCCGCGGACGACTGAAACCCGGGCGAGACCCGTCCTCTTGGCCGTGCGGTGCTGATTATTACACCGGCCATAATGCGCTCACGAGACGCGCCGTCAGGAGTCGCGCCACTTGTGGCCACACTCGACGCAGGTGAACAGCCGGACCTCGTAGGAACCGCCCGGCTTCGGCATCATCTCGTAGCGGGCCCGGTCGCTGTCGCAGTCGTCCGTCGGACAGGGCTCCTGCATCGTCTCGGTGGAGTCCAGTGTCGCGTCGGCCACGGCGGGTGCCCCGTCGTCCTGCTGCCCTTCCCGGGTCGCCATCGCCGCTTCCGCTTCCGAGTCCCGCGGCTCCTCGCGCTCACAGGAGCGACACACCCACGCGTCGCCCTCCGTGTGCATCATCGAACCACACGCATCGCAGAAGTGCATACCGAGTGACTCCGCACACGTGGCAGATATAGGTTTATACCGATCGTCGAGCCGCTCACGACTGGATCTCGACCTCGTAGCCGTCGGCTTCGAGCGCGTCCACGATGTCGGCGGCGTGTTCGGCGTCGTCGGTTTCGAGCTCGAGTTCGAGCTCTGCGGCGTTGACGGCGACGTCGCGGGAGGTCCGGTCGTGGTGGACCGCGTAGACGTTCGCGCCGGTGCGCGCGACGATACTCGAGACGCGCTCCAACTCGCCGGGGCGGTCCTTAAGAGCGATCGTGATCTTGAGGTATCGACCCATCTGGACGAGCCCGCGCCGGACCACCGTGCCGAGCCGATTGAGATCGATGTTGCCGCCACAGAGCGCGGCGACGATCGTCTCGTCGTCGTCGTACGCGAACGCCTCCGAGAGGACGGCCGCGAGCGCGACCGCACCGGCCCCCTCGACGAGGGTCTTCGAGCGCTCAAGGAGGAGCGTGAGCGCCAAGGCGATCTCGCGGTCGTCGACGGCGACGACCTCGTCGACGTACTCGCCCATGACTTCGAGGGTCTGCTCGCCGACCGACCGGGTGGCGATCCCGTCGGCGATCGTGTCGACGCTGTCGATTTCGCGGACCTCGCCGGCCTTCAGCGACTCCGCCGCGGAGGCGGCGCCCTCCGCCTGTACCCCGACGACGCGCACGTTCGGGAGCTGCTCTTTGATCGCGACGGCGACGCCCGAGATGAGCCCGCCGCCACCGATCGGGACGACGACCGTGTCGAGGTCCGGACAGTCGTCGACGATCTCCAAGCCGAGCGTCCCCTGTCCGGCCATCACGACCGGGTCGTCGAAGGCGTGGACGTAGGTTCGTCCCTCCTCACGCTCCAGCTGGTGTGCGTACGACTGCGCCTCGTCGTAGTCGACGCCTTCCAGCCTGACGCTCGCACCGTACCCCCGCGTCGCCTTCACCTTCGAGACGGGGGCGAACTTCGGCATGACGACGGTGGCGTCGACGCCGACGCGGTCGGCCGCCAGCGCGACCCCTTGTGCGTGGTTGCCCGCGCTCGCGGTGACGACGCCGGCCTCTCGCTCGGCGGCGGAGAGCGTCGCGATCCGGTTCATCGCCCCGCGGATCTTGAACGCCCCGGTGCGCTGGAAGTTCTCCAGCTTGAGGTGCACGTCGGCGCCGCTCATCTCGGAGAAGGTCCGCGACCGCTCCAAGGGAGTGTGCCGCGCCACCCCGTCGACTCGCTCGCGGGCGTCGCGGACGTCGGAGAGCGTTATCATACGGCGTCTTCGCCGCGCCGGCCGCTAATCGGTTCCGGTCCGAATCGGTCGTCACTCGCCAATCGCTGTGTCGGGGGCTCGCCGTCTCACCCGAGCCACATGCTCGCCGTCTCACTCGAGCCACGGGCTCGCCAATGTCGAAAGGGGGAATGCACGCGTGTGACGTGCACTTGAATTGAGACGGGCCGAATACAAAAAGGTAGGGCTAGCGGAGCGAAAGTGTAACCGCACGACTGCGGCGCCGTCATCGCTCCGTCAGACGGGATCTCGGGGGGTCAGCCGCACCCGCACGTCCGCCCGTTCGAGGTAGGCCGACACCCGGTCGACGAACGCGTCTCTCGGCCCCGATCCCGCTTCGGAACCGGCCGGCTCCGGCCACGTCGCGTCCGCGTCGAGCCGGTCGGGGTCACCGACGTACACCGCGGCCTCGTCCGGGTACTCCGCGGAGGCGTCCAGCGGAACGCTGACCCGCCGGTACAACCCCTCGTCGACGCGTTCGTACTCGTCGAGGGCCGCGATCTCGTCGGTGCGGAGCAGCCGACCGGCCGTCTCGCCGCCCGGGGCGAGTGTCGGGTACCGCCCCTCGACCAAGCGGAGACCGGTCAGCGTCGCCGATCCGACGAACACGAACGAGTCGAGCACCTCTGCGACTCGGTCCGGTTCGGTGAGCGTCCCGTACACGAACACGTCCATACCCCGTGTGGGTCGGTCACGCGTTTCAACGTTCGGGGGCGACAGGTGCTGACGCCCCGTTCCCGCCGGCACGCTCCGGCGGGTCCGGCCGGCTCCGACAGCTAAAACACCCGCCCGTCCGTCCGGAGCGACGCATGGACTTCCCGCGGCTGCGGCGCGTCTGGAGGCGGGTGTTCGCGCTCGCGTGGCCGGTGATGGCCGAACAGACGTTCCGCACCGCGATGCGGACGACAGACATCATCGTCACCGCGCTGTTCTCGCCGGCGGCCGTCGTCGCCATCGGGCTCGCCGACCTGTACGCCCGGTTTCCGCTCCGGATCGGGCTCGGACTCGGCGGCGGCGCGATCGCGCTCTCCTCACAGGACACCGGCGCGGGCGCGACCGACACCCGCGACGAGGCGGTGACGCAGGCGATCCTCATCGGGCTGCTCACCGGCGTCCCGTTCGTGCTGTTCGGGCTCTTCCTCGGCGAGTACGCGATCGACGTGTTCGGACGCCTCGTCGGCCAGGAGACGCCGCCGGCGGTCGTCGCGCTCGGCTCGACGTACCTCGCGATCATCTTCGCGACGGCCCCCGCGCGCCACGTCGCGCTCGTCGGCGCCAGAGCGCTGCAGGGGACGGGGGACACCCGCACGCCGATGTACGTCAACGTCGCCGCCAACTCGCTCAACATCGCGGGATCCGTCGTGCTCGGACTCGGCCTGTTCGGCTTCCCCCGACTGGAGGTCGTCGGCGTCGGGCTCGCGACCGCCGCCGCCAACGTGCTCACGGCGGGACTGCTGTGTCTCGCCATCTGGGGATCGTGGACGGCGGCGGATTTCGCCCGACCGCGTGACCCGACGATCGCCAAACAGCTCCTCCGCGTGAGCGCCCCGCGGGTGGCCGAGGGATTCGGCTCGGAGTTCGCGGAGTTCCCGTTCAACGCCCTCCTGCTCGGCTTCGGCGAGGCGGTCAACGCCGGCTTCCAGATCGGACGACGCGTCTACCAGCAGGTGACCGGCCCGCTCTCTCGGGGCTACAACGTCGCCGCCTCGATCCTCGTCGGCCAGGCGCTCGGCGCCGGCGACCCGGACGAGGCGCGGTTCAACGGGTGGGCCGTCGCCGGGCTCGGCGTCCTCACCGTCGGTGCGATCGGCGTCGGGCTCGTCGTCCTCGCGCCGTGGCTCGTCCCGCTGTTCACCGACGACGCGGCGACGACGCGGTACGCGATCG
>CAZNOA010000034.1:0-13384 GCA_964574565.1 uncultured Halobellus sp.
CGTAGACGATGTCCGTGATCCGCATCAGCACGTCGTCGACCCAGCCGCCGTAGTACGCGCTAATCAGCCCGATGTTCGTGCCGATGAACACGGCCATAAAGGCGGCGAGGCTTCCGACCAGAAGCGTCACGCGGGTGCCGGCGATCAGCTGTGAGAGCACGTCGCGGCCGAGCTGTGTCGTCCCCAAGGGGTGTGCGAGCGAGGGCGGCTCTAGGCGGCCGCCGACGGCGCGAGCGTTCGGGTCGTGGGGGGCGAGCCCCGGGATGGTGAAATTGAGGAACTCGATCGTGATCGGTCGAGCGAAGACCCCGACGAAGACGAACATCACGAGCAGCGCGATGCCCACCTGACCCAGGCGGTCTCCTTTAAATACCCCCATCCCGTCTCGGAGCTGTTCGATCCGCTTTTCGAGGCCGGTGACCGCGCCTTGCGGCGTCGTATCTGTGTCAGTACTCATTCGTATTCCACCCGGGGGTCGAGGTATACGTACGCGAGGTCGGCGACGAAGTTCATGAGGATCACGACCGATCCCATGAGGAAGAACGCCGCCATCGCGATCGGGTAATCGTTGGTGTTCACGGCTCGCACCATCTCACGGCCCATTCCGGGCCAATTGAAGACGGTCTCGATGACGACAGAGCCGCCCATCGCGGCGCCCGTTGCGATCGCCATCACCGTGACGAGCGGGAGCACGGAGTTCCTCGCGGCGTGTTTGTACAACACGGTCATCTCCGGCAACCCCTCTGCCTTCTTGATCTCGACGAAGTCGGCCTTCAACACGTCGAGCATCGTGCTCCGCATGAGGAGCGTCGGCGTCGCCAAGTAGACGATCGCGCCGGTGAGCGCCGGCAAAAACAGGTGCCGGAGGAAGTCCATCGAGCCGTACCGCTGGACGAAGCCCCCGCCGAGCTCACCGCCCGTGGTCCGCATCCCGCTGGAGGGGAACCAACCGAGCCAGAAGACGAACACCGAGAGCAACACGATCCCGACCCAGAACTCCGGTGAGGAGCGCGCGACGAGCGTGACGAGAATGCCGCCGCGCTCGAAGCGCGAGCCGCGCCACCAGCCCATCAGCGCGCCGAACGTGACGCCGATGAGGTACGCGAAAAACAGCGCGGTCCCCATCAGCACGATGGTGTTCATAAACCGGACGACGATGATGTCGATCACCGGCTCGCGGTAGATGAACGACTGACCGAAGTCGCCCGTCAACAGCTGTTCGATGTAGCTCACGTACTGGACGTGCAACGGCTGATCCAGCCCGAGCTCGGCGATGCGTTGTTCGCGCTGTTCCGGCGTCATCCCGTCGAGGAGGAACATCGACGTCGGATCTCCGGGAACGAGACGAAACAGGACGAACAGGAGCGTGAAGAACGCCCAGAACGTGAAGACGAGCTGGACGAGGCGTCGGACGACGAACTCCCTCAGTCCCACGGGTCGCTCACTCCCGTCCGGGTGCGTTGTGTGTTACTGTGTCGGAACACGGTTTGTATTGATATATCGGGGTGTTTGGATCCTCACGGAACGGCTGTACGGCCGTCCGTGGTTACTGGTCTGCGCCGTAGTGGAGCATCCCGTCTTCGTCCCATCCGTAGCCGGCGTCGGCGAGCTCTTGGCGAGCGGCGTCGAGGTCCAGTCGGAACTGCTCGACGTCGGGGTTGTGCCAGAACTCGTTGTGCTCGGAGATGGTGGAGTCAGTGACCGTTCCCATCCCGTCGCGGATGAACTCGACGTACTCCTCCTTCGGGACGCAGTACGAGAGGGCGCGGCGGACCGCGCGGTCCGCGTACGGGTCGCGACGGAGGTTGTACGCGATCTTCACGTAGCCGATGTCCTCGAAGGGTGCGCTGTCGAGGTCATCGTTCTCCTCGATACGGCTGAGCGTTGCGGGCTGGGGAACTGCGCCGACGAAGTCGATCTGGCCGGCTTCCAAGTCGCCGATGAGCTGTGAGACGTCGGCGCCGGGGATCCGAATGAATCGGTCCGCGTTCGGCGGGTTAAAGTGGTCGTCGAACGCGCGGAGCTGGAGTTCGGACTGCCGTTCCCAGTCGTCGAACTGGAAGGGGCCGCTTCCGATCCAGTTGGGATCCTCGAAGTCGGTGAGATCTTCGGGGTCGACGTCGCCCCAGATATGCTCGGGGAAGATGTACACCTGCCCGAGCACGTTCGCGGTGAACGGCGCGAACGGTTCGCCGAGGGTGAAGGTGATCTCGTTGCCGGAGGTCTCGATGCTCTCGATGACGTCGACGAGCCCGCTGTACGTTGGCGAGTCGGCGTACAGCTCATAGGTGAACTCCACATCGTCGATGGTGAGTTCCTCGCCGTCGTGGAAGGTCACGTCGTCGCGGATCTCGACCGTGTACGTCATACCGTCGTCCTCGATGACGGGGTCGTCGGCGGCGAGCCACGGCTGCGGGAGCCCGTCCGGGCCGATGCGGAACAGCTGGTCGTACAGCAGTCGAACGAACTGTCGGTCCGGCGTCGCCAGGTCCTGCATCGGGTTCAACGAGATGATCTCGGAGGGGTACCCCATCGTCACGGTGTCGTCGTCGGTCGGGGTAACGCTGATCATGTTCCAGAAGGAGTTGAGCCCCTCACCGAGGGTCGGCTCGATGTTCTCGACTCGAGCGCTCGCGTACGGATGCATCCCACCCTCGTTGGCGATGTACGTCCGGGGCTGGTCGCGAGCGAGAATCTCCTGCGCCTCGTAGACGGTCTGTTGCCGCTCGTTCTCGTCGGGCTGTGTGACCTGTAGCTCGGCCAGCTCGTCGTACTCGGGGTTCGAATAGCCGGGGGTGTTCCGGCCGCCCTGCCCGGTGTTATCCGAGTGGTGCATATCGTAAATGAACGTGTGCGGGTCGATCCGTTCGGGCGTTCCGCCCCAGCCGAGAATCGACGCGTCGAAGTCCTGCTGAACGACGCCTTGGTCGACCTGTGCGCCGAACTCCATCTCGTTGAAGTCGACTTCGAAGCCGATCGCTTCCCAGTTCTCGGCGACGATCGCGGCCAACTCGTTCCGGAACGCGTTCACGCCTGCCGTCGGCGCGAGGAACTGTATCTCGCCGAGCTGTTCGCCGAGTTCCTCGGCACCGCCTACCGATTCGCTCGGCTCTTCTTCGTCGGCACAGCCGGCGAACGAAGCCGAGAGCCCGACTGCCCCGGTCGCTCCAGCCGCTCTAATGAAGTCGCGTCGACTACGGTTTCCCGAAGACATATACAGTTCCATGATTCTCTCTCATATATACGTTTTTGTATCGATGTACGCCCAACGGCGAATCGAATTGTTATATGTGTGTCATTTGTCGGAGCTGTTGGACAAACATCGTATAAAACCCGCTATTTCAACAATTGCATTTCGGCGCCGTCAGTCGGTTCGGACCTGCGCGACCGGCCCCGGCGCTCCCGGCGACCTCGGCGGCTTGCAGTGACCCCGGCCACGTGCGATGGCTCTCGGGTTCACCGCCTGCCGCCATGTCTGTCGGGTCAACCGCCTGCCGCCATGTATGCCATTTTTTAACATGGGGATCGTGAACGGTTCATGGATGCGATCCAGTACCGTAACGAGGTCGTCGCGAATCGGCGGAAGCACGGCTTCGACGCGGTCGACGAGTACACGAACGACTTCGATCCGGTGTGGGTGACGCGCGAGGTCGACGATTCGATCGGCGAGGTGACGGCCTTCGCGACGCTGGTCGAGGAACCGGAGATCGACGCGGTCGACGTCTCCGCCGTCGCCGACGAGTTCCGGACGGTGCTCGTCGAGCAGGTCGAGGACCGACACGGGCCGACGACGCCGGTCGGCTACGTCACGTTCGTGGTCGCGGACCCGGACCCGTCGCTCGTCGAGGCCGCGCGGTCGTACACGGTCGCTCGCCGCCGGACCAACGTGTTCCCGCTCGTCTTCGACTGCGAGGCGGAGACGCTCCACCGTCACGAGATCCCGCGGCTGAAAGGAAGAGGGATCTATCGCCGACAGGCAGAGGACGCAGCGCGGCTGTTCGAGGTGTAGCGATCGGATCAGAGAAAACGGATCGCCGCTCCCCTCACGTCGGAGGCGTCGCCGCTCCGATCAGATCAGCCGTTCGGCGATCCGCGCCGCGCCCTCCGCGGCCGCCGTCGCCGGGTCCTCCGGCGCGACGAGTTCGACGTCGCGGTCGAGCTCCGCGCTGAGCCGCGTCTCGAACGCCTCGACCAGCCCGGGGATACAGGCCATCCCGCCGGTGACGGCGATCGGCCGCCCCAACGCGAGCTGGTACGGCTTCATGTGGTCGTTCGCGAGCTCCGGGAGGAACTCGTTGGCGACGGCGTCGACCGCGTCGTCGATGTACCGGTCGACCGGCTCTCGGACGCCGCGGTCGACGGTGAACTCGTGGCTCCCGCCGCCCGGCTGTTGGACCACGTCGGTGAACGGTTCGAACTCGTACACGTCGGCGTGCTCCTCTTTGTACTCGCGGGCGGTCGTCCGGTCAATGTGGACGCGCCCCTGACTCTCCTCTTCGACCGCGGCGACGATCCAGCGGTCGACCTCGTTGCCGGTCACCGAGCCGGTCGAGAACGGCGAGAGCTGCTCGCCGCGACGGTACGCGCAGGCTTCCAGCGTCGTCGACCCCATGTTAACGGAGACGAACACCTCGTCGATCGCGTCGAGGCCGTCGCCGTAGGCGGGGATGGCCCCACACAGCGACTCGGGGTAGCTCCGCGTCTCGACCGCCCCGATCGACGACCCCTCGATCACCGCCTTGAGGTTCTCGATGCCGGCCTCGTTGTCGATGGTCGGCACCGCGTACACGACCGCGCTCTCCTCGGGCACGTCGTGGGCGTCGATGACCGCCTCGAAGAAGCGCTCCGCGTCGGCGACGCTCTCGTCGTCCTCCGGGAGCCCCGAGCGGAGCATAAACCGCACCCGATCGGGGTACTCGACCGCCGCCTCCTCGCCGAACAACACCCGCTCTTCGCCCGTGATCGCGTCCTCGTACGTTGCCAGACAGGTCAGGATCGAGTGCCGCTCGCGCCCGCCCCGGCCGTCGGGGAGGTCGAGCACCGTCCGGGTGCTGCCGAGCTTCACGCCGACCGCCGCCGGACCGTCTGTTCCGTCGATAGCTGTGGATTCGTCGTCGCTCATAAGGTATCACTCGCACACGAAGCGATCCGGACGATGGAGACGAGGCTGATCCGATGGTCCGCGGGAGTGAACGGTCGGTCGTGACGCGGCGCGTCGAACCCCTCCAGCCGACGCCGGAGGGCGTCGACCGCGTCGGGGGCGACCCAGCCGAGTTCGCCGTAGTACGACAGCGCGTCCCGGCTCCGCACGTGACCGCCGACGTCGACGAGGTAGCCGAGCCACTCGCCGACTTCGTGTTCCGCGTCCGGCGACGCCGGGATCGATCGCAGGTACGGGCGGTCGCCCGCGTCTGCGGATTGCGGCCCGTCGCCGGAGAGCCGCAGCCCTCGCTGTCGCCTGAGCAGCTCGGTGAACGCGGCCGAGCGAGCCGCCTGCTCCGCTCGGTTCCGGTTCGGCTGTCGGAGCGCCCGCTCCCGAGGCGCTCCGTCGGCGCCGTCCCGCGGCGCGTCCGCGATCCGGCGCAGCTCCCGCACGTCGTATCTCCGTGGATTCAGACTCATGTTCCGTCCGTCGTTCGCGTCCGTACGGACACCGGACCGCGAAGGTATATCAGCGTTCGCGTGCGGTTATCGGCGATGAGAACTGACCGTGGATCCCATTGAGTGCCGATCACTCCTCCGTCTCGGCCCACGGCAGCGGCTCGGTACACCAGTGACAGAAGTCGATGTCCGCGTCGGTCTCCTTCCCGCACGTCGGACACTCGATCTCCGGCGGGTCGCCACCCTCGCCGTCGACGGCGGCGGCCGGGGGGGCGGTCCCCGCGAGGTCGACTCCGTCGTCGCCGCTCGCGGCCCGCCGTCGCACCGCTTGCGCGGTCGCGGCGGCGCGCTCCCGCTCGGCGGCGTCGGCCCGCCCGACGAGGTAGGCGTCGAACGCCGAGAGCCCGTACAGCAGGGCGAGGGGGAGCGCCACGTCGGTCGGGAGGGCGGCCGCCGCGCCGGTCGGATCGCCGAGGGTCCCGTCCACGTTCACGTCGTACAGGAGAAACAGCGCCACGCCGCCGCCGACCACCGTGAGGTGCCACAGCAGCGCTCGCCCCCACCGGCGTAAGACGAGATGGCCGAGGCCGGGAAACAAGAGCGCCAGCACGGCGGCGAGGACTGGACGCAGCTGCGTTCGCATACGCCGCGGATTCGCGCGGGTGGTATTTACGGGCTACGGTGTCCGGTTCCGCCGTCGTCGATAACAACCGTTAATCGACGCCCACCCCTCCGCCCCAACATGAGTAGCCAGCGGGCGGCCGCGTTCGTCCCCGGTCACGTCACCGCCTTCTTCAGCGCGCACCCGGACGAGCGACCGGCCGCGGCCGGCTCTCGCGGAGCGGGACTGACGCTGACCGACGGCGTCGACGTCGCGGTCGCGCCGGCCGCCCTCGAAGAGAGAGCGGAGCCGGAGGCGGGGTCCCAGACGGCGGAGGCGGCCGAATTCGTCGGCGAGAACGACGCGGTCGCGCTCGCTCTGAACGGCGAGGCCGCCGCTATCGGGGCGGTCACGAACGTGTTCGACGCGCTCGACGTCCGGGGTCGAGTCGCCGTCGACACCGATCTCCCGATCGGGGCCGGCTTCGGCGTCTCCGGCGCAGCGGCCCTCGGGGCCGCACTCGCCGCGAACGAGGCGTTCGGCTGCGGGCGCTCCGAGAACGAGCTCGTCCGGATCGCCCACGAGGCGGAGGTGAGAAGCGGGACCGGCCTCGGCGACGTCGTCGCGCAGGCCCGCGGCGGCGTCCCGATCCGATTGGAGCCCGGTGCGCCGGGGATCGGCGAGCTCGACGGCGTCCCCGCCCGGACGCGCGTGGAGTACGTCACGTTCGGCGAGTTGTCGACCGAGGCGATCCTCGGCGGCGACACGACCGTCCTCTCGGCCGCCGGGGAGACCGCCCTCGATCGCCTGCGGAGCGATCCGCGGCTCCCGACGCTGATGGCCGCGGCACGCGAGTTCGCGGCGGACGCCGACCTCCTCGTTCCCGCGGTCGCGGAGGCGATCGCGGCGGTCGACCGGGCGGGCGGCGACGCGGCGATGGCGATGCTCGGACGCACCGTCTTCGCGCTCGGAACCGGGCTCTCGGACGCGGGCTACGACCCGGCGGTGTGTCGGACACACCCGTCCGGCGCGCGCCTCGTCGACGAGTAACCGGCGGCGAGAGCCGGTCGAGCCGCCCGCTCCGTAGCGGGCACCCCTGTCTGACCGACGACGAACAAAGCTTTACCGCGTGGCCCGCCAAATTCTGGTAAGATGGTACTCGACGACCTCGGAAGCTCCCTGCGGAGCAGCCTCAACAAGCTCCAGGGGAAGAGCCGGCTGTCGGAGAGCGACGTCGAGGAGATCGTCAAAGAGATCCAACGCTCGCTCCTCTCCGCCGACGTCGACGTCTCCCTCGTGATGGAGCTGTCGGACTCGATCAAGACCCGCGCGCTCGAAGAGGAGCCGCCGGGCGGCACCACCGCGAAAGACCACGTCCTCAAGATCGTCTACGAGGAGATGGTCGCGCTCGTCGGCGACTCCACCGAGCTCCCCTTGGAGAACCAGACGATCCTGCTCGCCGGCCTCCAAGGGTCGGGGAAGACGACCTCCGCCGCCAAGATGGCGTGGTGGTTCTCGAAGAAAGGGCTCCGCCCCGCCGTCATCCAGACGGACACGTTCCGGCCGGGCGCGTACGACCAAGCGAAACAGATGTGCGAGCGCGCCGAGGTCGACTTCTACGGCGACCCAGACACCGACGACCCCGTTCAGATCGCCCGCGACGGGCTGGCCGCGACCGAAGGCGCCGACATCCACATCGTCGACACGGCGGGGCGGCACGCGCTCGAGGACGACCTGATCGCCGAGATCGAAGAGATCGAGTCGGCCGTCGACCCCGACCGCTCCCTGCTGGTGCTCGACGCCGCGATCGGTCAGGGCGCGAAAGAGCAGGCCCGCCAGTTCGAGGAGTCGATCGGCATCGAGGGCGTGATGATCACCAAGCTCGACGGGACGGCGAAGGGTGGCGGCGCGCTCACCGCGGTCAACGAGACCGACTCCTCGATCGCCTTCCTCGGGACCGGCGAGACGGTACAGGACATCGAGCGGTTCGAACCCTCCGGGTTCATCTCCCGGCTCCTCGGCATGGGCGACCTCAAGCAGCTCTCCGAGCGCGTCGAACGCGCCATGCAGGAGGCCCAAGAGGAGGACGAGGAGTGGGACCCCGAACAGCTCCTCCAGGGCGAGTTCACCCTGAAAGACATGAAAAAGCAGATGGACGCGATGAACCGGATGGGACCGCTCGATCAGGTGATGGACATGATCCCCGGGATGGGCGGCGGGATGATGGACCAGCTTCCGGACGACGCGATGGACGTCACCCAAGACCGGATGCGGAAGTTCGAGCGCATCATGGACTCGATGACCGAGGAGGAGCTTGAGAACCCCCGCGTCGTCGGGCAGTCCCGAACCGAGCGGATCGCCCGCGGCTCCGGCACCGACGAGGAGACGGTCCGGCAGCTCTTAGAACAGCACAGCATGATGGAACAGACGATCAGCCAGTTCCAGGGGATGGGTGAAGGCGACATGCAGCGGATGATGAAGAAGATGGGCGGCGACGGCGGCGGCGGGCTCGGCGACATGATGGGCGGCGGCAAGGGGCCGTTCTGAGAGGCGGCTGCCGCCTTCCGCCCTTTTAACCGTCCCTCCGGAGTACTGGCGTCCGATGGACCTCCGGCGGCTCGTCGACTACGACGTGCTCGTGTTGACGTCGCTGATCTGGTTTCTCGGGAAGTTCGTGCGGTACGCGTTTCCGCCGCTGTTCGAGCCGCTACAGGCGAGCTACGCCGTGAGTAACGCGGCCGTCGGCGCGGCCTTCTCCGGGTTCATGGCCGTCTACGCGCTGATGCAGTTCCCGAGCGGCGCGATCGCCGACCGGCTCGGCGCGGTCCGCGTGATCGCCGCGGGGGTCGGCGTCGCGGGCGTCGGGGCGCTCGCGCTGCTGTTCGACACGCCGTTCGCGGTGCTCGCGGGGGCGATGCTCGTCATCGGCGCGGGGACGGGCGCACACAAGACCGTCGCGGTGCGGCTGCTCTCGCGGGTGTACCCGGTTCGAACCGGCCGCGCGCTCGGCGCCCACGACACGTTCGGCGCGTTCGGCGGGGTCGCGGCGCCCGCGGCGGTCGTGCTCTTCCTCTCCGCGCCGGCCGCGCTCGACGCGTTCCTCTCACGGCTCCCGGGGGCCGACTGGCGCGGGCTCTTCGTCGTCACCGGCGTCGTCGCCCTCGCGCTGGCGGCCGTCTTCCTCGTGCGCGTACCGAGCCGACTCCCGGCCGACGCCGACCGCGGTCCCGAGCGCTCGGGCCCGGAGCCGGGCGCTCGCGACTACCTGGCGCTGTTCCGAGACCGGCGGATCGCGGCGTTCGTCCTCGTGACGATCGCCTTCTCGTTCGCGTACAACGGGACCGTCGCCTTCCTCCCGCTGTACCTCTCTCGGGAGGCCGGGCTCGCGACGGCGACCGCGAGCCTGCTGTACTCTGCGCTGTTCGCGGTCACGTTCGTCCAGCTCGTCTCCGGGGATCTCTCCGACCGACTGGGCCGCTTCCCGGTGATGGTCGCTGCCCTCGGGCTCGCGGCCGCGGCCCTGATCGGCGTCGTCGCCTTCGCGGGAGCGGGCGCCGTCGTCCTCGGCGTCCTCGTCGTCGCGCTCGGGCTCGGCTCACACGGGTTCCGCCCCGTCCGCGGCGCGTACCTGATCGAGGCGCTCCCGGAGCGGCTCGCCGGCGGCGGGCTCGGCGTCGTTCGGACGCTGCTGATGGGCGCGGGAGCGATCGCGCCCGCACTCGTCGGCGGGGTCGCCGACGTGGCCGGATTCCGGCCCGCGTTCGGGCTGCTCGCGGGGTCGCTGGCGCTCGCGGCGCTCGTGGCGGCCGGGCTGTGGGCGACGGAGTGAGGGTACTCGGCCGGGGAGGCGATTCCGGCCCCCGGTCTCACCGGCCCCACTCCACTTCTCGCACGTCTTCGGCTTCTCGGAGGATGAACGGCCCGATCGAGAGCGTGTGCTTCGTGACGGTCGCGATGCGCAGGATGTACGCTAAAAGCAGGATGAACGGAACCAACGAGACGGCGGTCGCGGCACCGACGGTGAGCACGAGCGTGTCGACGCCGAGTACCGTCCCCTCGTAGGCGGCGGCGTCGAAGAAGACGATCATGACCGTCGAGACGAGGAGCGCCGGAACAGCCGTCGCGAGAATGCGCCGCGAGAGGTTGATCAGCTCCCACTGAAAGTACAGCGTCTTGAAATGCTCGCGAGCGGGACCGAACAGGGCCAAGAGCTCGATCAGTCGTTCGAGCGCCGCCCGTCCCCGTTCGTTCAGCTCGTCGCCGTACTTCTCGCGGATGTGTCGACTCTCGAACAGCTTCCACGAGTAGTTGAAGTTGAGTGCCGACGAAATCACCTCGAAAGATCCGAATCGAGCGTTATCGAGCCCCTCGGACACCTGATCAGCGTTTTCGGTGACCCCGTCTGCGAGGTCGTCCACCGCGATCTTGAGCTCCTCGTCCGTCGACGTCGACACCGAGTCGCGTAGCTCCGCGGCGCAGTCGGCCGACGCCTCGACGAGGGCACGCAGGAACTGAGCGGGTCGCGAGGGGCTCACCGGCGCCCCGACGGCGTCCGCGGCGTCGCGCCGGAACTCGGTGGCTCCCTCCATGCGCTCGCGTTGATCGCCCACGGTCCCGAGCTCCTGTGAGAGCACGAGCTGGTTCAGGGTGAGCACGAGCGTCACGCCCGTGATCGTGGCGGTGAGAAGCGCCTGAAACAGCGTCGCTACCGAATCGCCGTCCCGGACCGCGCTCTCGGCGGCCGGCGCGAGATGTCCGACCCCGACCAACGCGACGAACACCACCGTCAGTATCGCTCCGGTGACCACCCAGCGATCGGCCTCGAGGAGGAGCCACAGCTTCGCTCGGCTCTGGTCGGCCCGCTCCCGCAGCAGGTCACTCGGCGTGTCGCCGGTCCCGGACATACGGGTACCTCCCCCTGCCCGTCAAAAAAGCTCGGGGGCGTTCGAAACGAGGATCCGCCGGTATTGAACCGCTCAGTCGGCGTTCTCCGAGCCGATCCCTTCGGGCTCGAACGACTCCGGGTCGAACTCGTGTTCGCGAAGCGTCTCGGCGTCGACGGCCCGGAGAACCGACTCGTCCGTCGCCTCCAAGACGACCGGCGGCGCGACGCCGGCCTCCACGGCCTCGACCCAGCGCCCGACGCAGAGACACCAGCGGTCGCCAGGCGCCAGCCCGGGGAAGTCGAACTCGGGACGCGGCGTGATCAGGTCGTTACCGCGATCGCGGCTGTACGTCAGGAACTCGGCGGTGACGACCGCACAGAGGGTGTGTTCGCCGACGTCGCCGTCGACGTCGCGGCAGTGGCCGTCGCGGAGATACCCCGTGACGGGATCCGTGCCGCAGGGCTCCAGCTCGTCGCCGAACACGTTGCGGTCGCGCTGCTCGCCGTCGGGATCGGAGTCGTCGGTGGGCACGCTCACCGTTCGGCGGCCGAGGGACTTAGCGATGGCGTCAGACGGGACCGTCGCCCGGCCATCCGCATTGAGCGATCGGTGCGCCTATCGGGCTGTCTCTGCACCCGACCCTATGGGGGAACGCTGGCTCTACGGTTGGGGGCTCGGATCGGTCGCATTCGGGGGCGCATCGCTCGTCGTCCCGCTGTACGTCGTCGCGCTCGGGGGCGGGCCGTTCGTCCTCGGCGTGCTCGCCGCGGTCGCCGCGGTCGTCGGCGTCCCGGCGGCGCTCGGCTCGGGTCGGATCGCCGACCGGACGGGGAACCGCCGCGGTATCGTCCTCGCCATGCTGGCGCTCGTCGGGGTGGGAATCGCGGTGATACCGCTCACCGGCAGCGTGGTCCCGGTCATCGTCGCGAACGGCGCGATCTGGTTCGGGTTCGCCGCCGCCACGCCCGTCCTGACGCTGCTCGCGGTCACCGACGCGCCCGAGAGCGCGTGGAGCGAGCGGATCGCCCTGCTGAACCAGTATCAGGGCGTCGGCTGGGCGCTCGGGCTGCTTCTCGGCGCGGTCTGGACCGGCGTCGGCGGGCGGTTTTTCGCCGCCGACGCCGTGATCCGCTGGCTGTTCGTCCCGCTCGCTCTCTGTGCGCTCCTCGGTCTGGCCCTCGGGGTTCGGACGCTGCCCGCGGACCCGCCGTCCGGCGCCGACCAGCGGGTGTCCGAAACCCGTCTCCGGCGGGCGATCCGCGCTGCGGACCGGTTCAGCGTCCGGACGGCAACCTTCCCGTTCACGGTCGGTCGCGCCGACTTCCGCGGGCTTCACCCTCGACGGTTCGTCGAGCGGTTCACGCCCGTCCTCGCCGCGTACTTCACGGCCGTGTTCTGCTTTTTCGCCGGATTCGCCGCCTTCTTCGCCCCGCTGCCGGCGTTCCTGACCGACGTCGGCTTCGGCTCGGACGGGATCTTCGCGCTGTACCTGATAAACGGTCTCGCCGCGGCCGCGTTCTTCGGCGTCGCCGGGCGGCTGACGACGGCCCGGGACGCCGCGCTCCTGCAGGTCGCCTCGCTGTCGACCCGCGCGGTCGCGCTCCCGCTGATCGCGCTCGTCGGCGCGACGTGGGGAGCCGCCGCGCTCGGGTTCGGTCTCGCCGCGGCCGTCTTCGCGCTGATCGGGGTGACGTGGGCGGTGATCGCGGTGACCGCCGGGACGCTCGTCACTCGACTCGCACCGCTCTCGATCCGCGGCGAGGCGCTCGGGATGTACGCCGCGCTCGGCGCGCTCGCCGGGGGAGTCGGAAGCGTCGCCGGTGGCTGGCTCGCGGCCGTGAGCTACGCGGTCGCCTTCGGCGCGGCCGGCGGGCTGGTCCTGGTCGGCGCGGCGATCGTGTTCGCCGTCCGACGGTACGCGGCCGCGAGACCCGCTCCGGGCGGCGCCGCCGCGTGAGCTCCGCCGGGGCCCGCAGCGACGTGTCGCCGGTCCGCCCGCGGTGCCCCCTTATATAGCGTCATCCACTAAGTTCGGTAATGACTGACAGCAAGGGCCCCGGAAGCGACGACGGGTCGAGAGACGGCCCGCTCGCCGGCCTCGGCGGCTCGCTCGCGTCTCACCTCCTCATCCGGACGCTCCTCCTCGGCGTCGCTCTCGGTGTCGGCTACCTCACCCGACCGCTCTGGCACGGACTCGTCTACGGTATTCTCTACTCGCCCGGCCTCGCCGTGTTCGGCGGTGGCGCCGTCGTCGTGGCGCTCGTGCTCTGGTTCCTCCCGCCGGGGGCGCTCCGCG
>CAZNOA010000035.1:0-12583 GCA_964574565.1 uncultured Halobellus sp.
ACGAGGTCGCCGCCGGCATCGACATCTCGCTCGCCTCCCGCGACGTCGACACCCCTGTCGTGCTCGTCGGCGGCGCGGAGCGCGCACAGTCGTACCGCCATTTCACACCGACCGACGCGCCCCTCGGCGACTACGCACTCGTCTCCGTCACCGCCGAGCGTGCTGGGCTCTACGCCTCGATGACGCGCACGGTCGCGTTCGATCCGCCCGAGTGGTTCGAACAGCGACACCGCGCCGCGGCCCGCGTCGAGGCGACCGCGATCGCGGCGACCGAAGCGGCCGCGTCGGGATCGCTCCCCGGAAGCGAGACCGCGCCCCCAAACTCGGCCGGCGCCGTTTTCGACGCGATCCGCAAGGCGTACGACGCCGTCGGCTTCCCGGACGAGTGGCGGCGTCACCACCAGGGTGGCGCGGCGGGGTTCGCGGGTCGCGAGTGGATCGCTACCCCGCAAAGCGACGCGCCGGTCCGACAGCCGATGGGGTACGCGTGGAACCCGACCGTTCGGGGGACGAAAAGCGAGGACACGCACCTCGTCGCGCCCGACCGAACCGAGACGCTGACGAAGACCGGTCAGTGGCCGACTCACGAGGTCGAACCCGTCGACGTCGATGGGATTTCGACGGCGGTGAGAGCGCTGGCAGCCCCCGTAAGCCGGTAGCCCGTCGGCGAAAACGACCGGAGACCGGTCGGTCAGTAGACGTACTCGGACTCGTCGATGCCGACGTAGTCCTTCTTGACTCGCCGCTTGTTCCACTTGTAGCCGAGCAGCAGCTTCGCGGACTCCCAGCCTGAGCGGTACGGCTGCGAGAGCAGGCTGTCGCCCGCGTCCGCCGCGAGCATCGCGTCCGCAGCGCCGATGACCCGGTTCCAGTCGTCGGGATCGTAGTCGGCGACCATGTCGGCCATCGTCACGTTACGGACGACCTCGTCGCCGATCGCTTCCTTCCAGCGGCGGTTGTACGCCGACATATCCCCATCGGCCGCGAGTTCGCCCGCGATCGCCCCGGTCCGTACCGCGACGTGGTCGCCGCCCTCGTGGAAGGCTGATGTCGCCCCCATCGCTCCGCCAACGACCGCGATTCCCGCGTCGGTCGGGGAGTCGATCGGGCGCGTCGAGGAGATCGGGTAGGTTTCCGTCCCCTTTCGCTTGCCGGCGCCCTCGACGAGCGGAAACGCCTCGCCGATGTCGTACTCGTCGCCGTACTGCCACTCTAAGAGCCGGCGGATGTACTCGCCGCCCTGCGGGATCGACTCGTCGTCCGCCTTGAGCAGCGCGTACGCCTCCCTGTCGAACGCGTCGATGTCGAGTCCGATCGGCATCGTCAGTCCGATCCGGCAGACCCGGTCGTCGTTCGGGAAGATCCACGGGTAGGCGGTCTCGCCGGGCATCACGCCCCACCAGAACACCAAGGCGTCTTTCACCTCCTCGTAGACGGCCTCGGGGACGCGGCGGTACTCCTGATACGCGATGTGGTTCGCGGTCCGGGAGGCGAGCCGGTCCGAGGCGGCCGCGTCTGCGGGGAGGTACTCGTCGAGCACCCGGTTGGTGACGGTCCGCTGCGGGCCGTCTGCGAGGACGACGAAGTCGGCGCCGATAGACTCGCCGGAGGCTAGTTCGACGGTGTGGCGGGGCTGCGTCGGTCGGCCGTCGTCGGTCTCGGCCACGGCGGACGGGCCGCTCTGCTCGACCGAGAGGTCGGTGTCGACGTCGCGAACCGATTCGCCGACTCGGTACTCGGCCCCGGCTTCTTCGGCGCGGTCACGGAGCCAGTCGTCGAAGCGGGCCCGCTGGAAGGTGTACCCGAACCGATCGTACGACGAATCGATCCCGGTCGAGGTGAGCGTCGCCGCTTCGTCCGGACCGCGGAACTCAGCGCGGTCCAACTCCCGCTGGACGACCCCGTCGTCGAACTCGTCCGGGTGGATACCCATGATGTCGACCCAGTAATCCAAGATGCCGGCAGCGTCAGTCGAGTCGGGACCGAGCCCGTCCCGGTCGGCGCGCGGGACGCCCTTTTCGAGGACGAGCGCCTCGGCGCCGCCGGTAGCGGCCGCGTGCGCCGCGGACGCGCCCGCCGGTCCGCCGCCCACGATCGCGACGTCTACGCGTTCCATACCCCGTGAGGTAACCCTCCGGGTATTAAATTCACGGTCCCGGTCGGTCACGGGTCGATCGATCAGGGATATTTGTGATTAGTTAGCGCGACAAAGAGACACGCTTTTAGCCGGAACGGAAAGTCATCCGGTACCAATGGCACGTGAAACGTGGGCGACGCGAGCGGGGTTCATCCTCGCGGCGGTCGGCAGCGCCGTCGGGCTCGGAAACATCTGGCGGTTCCCGTTCATCACGGGACAGGAGGGCGGCGCAGCCTTCCTGCTCGTCTACCTCGGGTTCGTCGCGCTTATCGGCTTCCCGGCAATTCTCGTCGAGTTCGTCATCGGGCGGTACACCAAGCTGAACCCGGTCGGCGCGATACGGGAGCTGGGAAGCGGAGCGTGGAAATACGTCGGCTGGCTGTTCGTCGTCACCGGCTTCGTCATCCTCTCGTACTACAGCGTCGTCGCCGGGTGGTTCCTCCGATACACCCTGATCGGGATCACGGACGGGTACGCCCTTGCGGGCCCCGGTGAAGCGGAAGCGTTGTTCGGCGGCGTCGCCACCGGACTCGATTCGCTGCTCTTCCACGCCCTCTTCATGGCGCTGGTGATAGGTATCATCGCCGCCGGCGTGCGGAGCGGTATCGAGGTCGCGGTGAAGCTGATGGTGCCGGCGATCATCGCGCTGCTGCTCGGACTGGCGGCGTACGGCGCGACGCTTGACGCCTCGACCGCCGCGTACAGCTACTACCTCTCGCCGGACTTCGGCGTCATCGCGGAGAACTGGCAGAGCATCCTGCCGGCCGCCGCCGGACAGGCGTTCTTCACCCTCTCGCTCGGCATGGGCGTGATGATCACGTACGCCTCCTACCTCGGCGAGGACCGAAACCTCGCGTCCGACGCCGGCGTGATCGTCACCCTCGACACGCTCATCGCCGTGATCGTCGGCTTCGTCGTCTTCCCGTTCCTCTTCGCGGCCGGTCTCGATCCGGGCGCCGGCGGCGCGGGCGAAATCTTCGTGAGCCTCACGTCGGCGTTCGCCGAAATCTCCGGCGGCCGAATCCTCGGCGTCGTCTTCTTCGGCATGGTCGGGATCGCCGCGCTCTCCTCCGCTATCAGCATCCTCGAGGTGCTCGTCTCCTACCTGATCGACGAGCTGGACGTCGCTCGCGTTCCCGCGGCGGCCGGGATCGGCGTCGCTATCTTCCTGCTCGGCGTCCCCGTCACGATCGACCTGGTCTTCCTCGACCTCTTCGACGGGCTGGCCGACGGCGTCCTGCTCGTGTTGGGATCGCTGCTGCTCGCGGTGTTCGTCGGCTGGGTGATCCCGGACCTCGCCCGCGAGGAGCTGTCGAAGGGCATCGGCGGGCTCGGCGGGCTGGGCGACGCGTGGATCTGGGTCGTTCGGATCCCCATCGTCGTCGTCGTCGTCGTCTCCCTGTACCTCGGCGCCGTCGACTACGCCGGGTTCCTCACGGGCGACTTCGCCGACTGGCTGGCCGCGCGATAACTGTCTCTTCGGTTCCTGAGCCGGTCGTTTTTCCTGTTCGGTGTGGACGCCTCCAGAGGCGTCAGTCCGCGTTGCGACGCAACACCGTGGAGTAGTCGGCGATGACCCCGTCGACGCCGGCCGCTGCCAGGCGATCGGCTTGATACCACGTCGTGACCGTCCAAGCGTTCACCGAGCGGTCGCGTTCGTGTGCGGCCGTAACGAGATCGATGTCCGCGAACCGCGATCCGTCGAAGAACGGTGTACCCCGTATCATCTCGACTCGGGGATGAACCGCCGCCGCGTCGTACCGATCGGCGAGCGCGAGCCCGTCGGCGATCGAGTCGTTGAAGAGGACGGCGACCGGATGCGCAGCGCGTTCACGGACGGTCGCGAGCCCGGCTTCGAAAAACGTCGAGAGGAGGATCTCGTTGTCACGGTCCTCGACGAGGTCGACGATCCGATCGACGAACGGCCGCCAGATCGCTTTGCGGTCCGCGAGCGCCGCTTCGTCCAGCGGCTCACCGGGGCGTGGGTCGGGATGCCCCGGATTTTTGAGTTCGATGTTTACGCCGACGTCCGCGGGGACCGCGTCGAGCATCGTCGAGAGGAGCGGTACGCGCTCGCCGCTCCGGAGCACCTCCGCGGCCGTGACCGTCGGCGTGTCGGCCTCCCAGACGAGACCCGTCGCGTCCGTGAGCGGTCTGCCGCCGTCCTCGACGCGGCGACCCGCCAGGTCCGCCGGATGGAACGCCACCACGTCCCCGTCGGCGGTCGGGACGGCGTCGATCTCGACGAAGTCGGCCCGGGAACTGGCCGCGCCGACGGCCCTGCCCTCGGGCGCGATGGACCCCTCGCCCCCGGGAGCGAACGACCCCTCGCCGCGAGTGGCCCTCCTGATCGCGGCGACCGTGTTCTCCGGGCTCTCGCCGAGGAACCCCCGATGAGCGATCAGCGTCGGTTCACCCGCCGCGTCCCCCGCCACGTCAGTACACCACCAGCGAGAGGTACAGCTGGCCGACGCCGGCGAGGATCATCACCGCCCCCGCGACGCGTTTCAGCGTCCCGGCGTGGGCCATCACGCGGTTGGCGTTGCCCACCAGTCCGACGCCCGTCGCGACCGTCGTCGCGGCCATCAGCACGGCGACGACGCCGGCGTAGACGCCGAGGACGAGTACGGCGACGTCGGTCGGGAGCGCGATGGCGCGGGCGACCACCGCGAGGAAGATCGGTGCGACACAGCCGGCGCCGGCGAGCGCGTACCCCGCGCCGAAGAGCCCGAACCCGAACACGCTCGACCGGCGCTTCGGAAGCGAAACGGACAGAGAGGGGGCCCAATCGAGAACGACGAGCAGCCCGAAGACGATGAGGAGCCCGCCGACGAGCGTCTCGAAGACGGTGATGTTCGACAGCGTCGAGTGGCCGAGCCGCACCGTCGCGCCCGCGAGCGCCGCGAAGGTCACGAGCACGCCGATCCCGGCGGCGATACCGCGGATCCCCGCTCCGGTAACGGAGGCGCTCTCGGCGTCGACCGAGTTCACGTAGAAGCCGACGTAGCCGGGCAGCAACGGATACGCGCACGGAGAGAAGAACGTCGCCACGCCCATGGCGACCGCGAACGGCACGTTCGTCGCGAGCGTGGCACCCGTCATCAGTCCAGCGCCGTCTCGATGCCGTCGACGAGTTCGTCCGCGCTGTGGACGCCCGAGTCGGACCAGCGGATCCGACCCGCCGCGTCCAGCGCGACCGCGGTCGGGAGCGCACCCATCCCGAGCTTCGCCGCGAGTTCGGCGGTCACGTCGGCCGCGACGAGCCAGTCGCCGTCGTTGTCGATCCACCACTCACGCACCGCCGCCTCCGTGACTGAGCCGCCGACGTCTTCGGTCGTCACCGACACGAACGTCACCCGGTCACCGACCCGGTCGTTCGCCTCGGCGAGCGCGGGCATCTGATCGACGCACGGGTCACACCACGTGGCGAAGAAGTCGACGAACGTCGGCTCCCCCGCCGCCGGAAGCGTCACCTCGCCGCTCCGGCTGCCGGGCGCGTCGACCGTGTCGAGCGTCGTCGGCGCTATCGGCTCGGCGTCGACGCTGTCGCCGCCGAGTCCGCCCGGAACGGCTCCCGTCGCGACGGCGCCGGCGCCGCCCAGCACGCCGGCGCTGGCGAGGCCGGCGAGGAGGTGGCGGCGCCTCACGCCGTGACCACCCGTTCGAGGTCGCTCACGATCCGCTCGGTGTCCGTCATCGGGCCGCGGGGATACGCTCGTTCGACGATCCCGTTTTTGTTCGCGAGCAGGATCAGCCCGAAGTGCGGAAACTGGTACTCCAGGTTCTCGAAGTCGTCGGCGGGCTCCTTCTCGATCACCAGTCCGAAGTGTTCGTCCATCAGTTCCTGACCCCCCTCGTACGTCTCCGGACGGAGGAAGTGCCAGTTGCCTGCGTCGAGGTCGACCCCCTGTCGGCGAGCGTACTCCCGCAGGACGTCCGCCGTGTCCGCCTCCGGATCGAAGGTCAGCGGGAGGAAGGCGACCTCGTCCGCGAACCCCTCCTCGCCGGCGACCACCTGCGCGCGGCGGAGCCGCTGGATGAGCGCCGGACAGACGCCGTCCGGGCAGCGGGTATAAAATGAGGTCCACAGGACGGCCCGCTCGCCCTCGAAACCGCTGATCGAGACCGCCTCACCGGCGAGCGGATCGGGGACGGTGAACGCCGGCATCTCGTCGCCGTAGGTCGGGTGAGCGGACGCGCTCAGGTCCCGTTCCGGCGGCCCGAGCACCGCTCCCTCTGCGCCCGACTCGCCGAGCACGCCGAGACAGCCGGCGAGCGCGCCGGTGGCTCCGAGCCCCGTGGCGGCGGCGGCCGAACGCAGGTAGTTGCGACGATTCATATCTATGGGCCGAACTACGGACGCGCGGGTAAATGAACCCCGCGACTGATCCCGTCGCACGGGGGTGGGCGGACCACCGGCGCGACCGATCCCGTCGTATCGGGCGAACAGGCCACGCCGACCGGTCGGGAGCGGCCCGCGACGGTCGTGGTACCACGACCCTCGCAAGCGTTATCCCCCAAACGCTCGTACGTTTGTTTGTAATGGCAAACGGTAAGGTTGACTTCTTCAACGACACTGGCGGCTACGGTTTCATTTCGACTGACGACGGCGATCTCGACGACGACGAAGACGTGTTCTTCCACATGGAAGACGTCGGCGGCCCGGACCTCGAGGAAGGGCAGGAAGTGGAATTCGACATCGAATCGTCCCCCAAGGGACCGCGCGCGACGAACCTCACGCGCAACTAACTACCCGGATTTCGGTCGGCGGTCGACGCGACCGGCGGCCTCTCTCCGTTCTTTCGCATTTATTACACCGACGAGTGACGACCTCGAGCGTCAGCGCACGGCGATCGACCATTTAAATACGAACGCGAGAGTATTCCCGAGAGTGAGCGATCCGATCCCCACCGGCTGTCGGCCGGTCGACGACCTGTTGGGCGGCGGGTTCGAGCGCGGCGTCGTGACGCAGCTGTACGGCCCGCCGGCCGCCGGCAAGACGAACCTCGCGCTCGCCGCCGCGGTCGAGGTCGCGGCCGAGGGCGAGCGCGCCCTCTTTATCGACACGGAAGGGCTCTCGATCGATCGATTCGAACAGATGGCAGCGGGGCGACTCGACCGCTCCGACACGGACGAGACGGTCGAGGAGCTCGCCTCGCGGCTGGTGATCTCCGAGGCGTACGACTTCGACGACCAGCGCGAGGCCGTCCGCGACGCCGAAGAGCTCGCTGGCGAGATCGAGCTGATCGTCTTGGACTCCGCGACGGGGTTCTATCGGCTCGAGCGCGCCGGCGACACGGAGGGCGGCGAGTCGCTTCGGAAGGTCGCCAAACAGGTGACGCACCTCCTCTCGTTGGCCCGCCGACACGACCTCGCCGTCGTGATCACGAATCAGGTGTTCACCGATCCCGACAGCGACCGCGACCGCGCGCTCGGCGGCAACACCCTGAACCACTGGACCGGAGCGATTCTCAGAGTGGACCGATTCCGGGGCGGGAACCGGCGAGCGACCCTCGAGAAGCACCGCTCGAAGCCCGCCGGCGACACGGCTACGTTCCGGATAGTCGGCGACGGCCTCGCGGACGGCGCGGACACGTGAGCGCCGGCCGCACCGCGAGGCTTATACGGTTAACGTCCGCTTAACACGGCATGAACGGTCGACGGCGCCCGTCAAGGACGACGGTCACGATCCTCGTCGTCGCCTGCCTGTTCGTGGCTCCCGTCGCCCCGGTCGTCGCAGTCGGCGGCGTCAGCGACGTCGGTGACGAGCGGGGACACGCCGCCAGCGAACGGGTCGGTACTGCCGTCACGACCGACGGAAGTGCCGGCGTCGCGGCCGGCGGAGGCACCGAGGGAGCGACCGGCGGAACCGCCCCGGCCGCGGCAGTCGAGAGCCGGGATCGCGCCGGGATCGGACCGGGGCTCCAGTCGGCGAACGGCTCCGTCCAGTTGGTCGTCAGATTCGAGAGCGGGCCAGAGACGGGAAGCGGCTCCGGACCGCCCGGTGCCGTCTCGACCGATCAACTCAGATCGAACGCCGCGAGCTCGCAGGCCGACTTCGCGGCGTTCGCCGGCGGCAACCCCGCGGTGGCGGTCGACCGACGCTTCTGGCTCGCGAACGCGATGCTCGTCACGGTCGATACCGACAGGGTCCCGATCGATCGGCTCCTTGACGTTCGCGGAGTCGAACGCGTCCACGAGAACTTCGCGGTCGAACTCGACTCGGCCGCGACCGCCGGCGGGCCCGGAGTGACGGAGTCGATCGGCGGTCCGTCGGCGGGGGCGGCGGGGCCAACAGCGACGCCGACCAGCGTTTCCACCGCGTCGACCGACGCGACCTACGGCGTCGAGATGGTGCGCGCCCCGGAGGTCTGGGAGACGTTCGACACGCGAGGCGAGGGCGCGACGGTCGCGGTGATCGACACCGGGATCGACCCCGACCATCCGGATCTGACGGTGAGCGGGTGGGCGGAGTACGACGACAACGGGGATCTCGTGAGCGACGACGTAGCCGACGCCAGAGACGGGAACGGTCACGGCACTCACGTGGCCGGGACAGTAGCCGGTGGTAACGCGAGTGAGATCGCAATCGGCGTTGCACCCGAGGCGAGTCTATACGGAATAAAAGTATTCGACGACGACGGTGGAAACGCGACGTTCGCGAGGGTTATCGCCGGTATGGAGCACGCGGCAACTGATTCGGACGTAGATGTTCTGCAGATGAGCCTGGGAGCGAACGAGCCACGCTCCGAGCTGATCGATCCGGTTCGGAACGCACGCGACATGAACAAAATCGTCGTCGCATCTTCCGGTAACAGCGGTCAAGGAACCTCCAGTTCACCCGCAAACGTCTACGATTCGCTCGCGGTCGGTGCGGTCAACGAGACCCGGGGGGTCGCGGGCTTTTCCAGCGGCGAGACGGTCACCACCGAGGACACGTGGGGCAGCGACGCCCCCGACGACTGGCCCGACGAGTACGTCGTTCCGGACGTGTCGGCTCCGGGCGTGAGCGTGTATTCGGCCGAACCCGGTGGGGTGTACGGCGATAAAAGCGGCACCTCCATGGCGGCCCCCCACGTCTCCGGCGTCGCCGCGCTCATGCTGTCTGCGAGCAGCAGAAACGTCTCAGATCAGGAGCTGTACGACACGATTCGCGAGACCGCCAACCATCTCGACGACGAAACCGAGCCCGACGACCGCTACGGCACCGGGATCGTCGATGCTTTCGCGGCGGTCTCGTCGATAACAGAGAACCGATCGAACCTCACGGTGACCGACTTCCAAGCCCCGACCGATACCGCGCCGGGTGCGACGCTGGAGACGTCGGCGACGATCAACAACACCGGTGAGGACTCCGGTGCCGGCACCGTCGAGTACCGGTTCAACGACACCGTCGGCGGCGAGGAGAACGTCTCGCTCCAGCCAGGCGAGGAGACGACCGTGACGTTCTCGTACGTCGTGCCGTCGGACACCGAGACGAACCTGACCTACGAACACGGCGCGTACACCGCCGACTCGAACCTGACGGCCGACATCAACGTGGTCGACACGCCCTACTACGAGGTGTCGAACCTCACTGCTCCCGACATCGCCGAGCGCAGCGGCCCTCTCAACGCGACCGCGAACGTGACGAACCAGGGCGTCGTCGACGGCGAGAACCGCACCGTCGAACTCCGGCTCACGGACCCCGAAAACGAGAGCGACGTGAGCGTGCTCGCTGCGACGAACGTCACGCTCGGCGCGGGCAACGGCACGACCGTCTCGTTAAATGGGACGGTCCCCAGCGAGTTCGAAACCGGCGAGACGACGGTGACGGTGGCCTCGTCTGAGGACAGCGACGCCGCGCCGATACGGATCGCCGACGCGGTCGGGACGATCGACGGCACCGTCACGGACGCGGAGACGAACGCGACGCTCCCCGATATCGGTGTGACCGTCGAGAACGGAACCGAGGTCGTCGGCGAGACGACGACCGCGAGCGACGGGACGTACGCGATCGACGTCCCGGCGACGGATCTGACGGTCACCGCGAGCAACGCGACGTACGCGCCGGCAAGCGAGAGCGTGACGCTGAACGAGTCGGGCGACACCGCGACCGCGGACTTCTCGCTGGCGCTCCGGAACGGGACGCTCGCCGGGGTGGTCGGGGCAAACGACGGGCTCGACCGGCCGTCGAATGCGACCGTCACGATCGCAAACGAGACCGGCGATACGGTCGCCGCGATCGACGCGGCCGGAGACGGGGCGTACGCCGTCGACCTCCGGCCCGACACCTACACCGTCACCGCGGACGCGCCCGACTTCGGGCCCGAGACGGTGACCGGCATCGACATCGAGCCGAACGCGACGACGGACGGGAACTTCGAGCTCGCCCCCTTGCCCGCGACGCTCTCCGGGACGGTGACGAACGCGTCTGATGACGCGCCGATCGAGGGGGCGACCGTCACCGTCGGGTCGAGTACGTCGACTACCGATTCTGACGGGAATTACTCGGTCACTGATATACCCCGTGGCGAGTACGACGTGGTCGCTTCCGCCGACGGCTACGTGGATTCGTCGAAGACACTTACGCTGCCTGCGAACGGTTCCGCCGAGGGGAACTTCGCGCTGTCACTCCCACCCGAATACATTATCACTAAATTCTCCGGGCCGAGCAGGATTGAACAGGGGGAGAGCGGCGATTTCGTCGTTGAGATCCAGAACGTTGGTGGCACTGCGGGCGATGCGGTGGTAACGTTCACTGACACGGCGACGGGAGGACAGCAGTCGGAGACACTCTCCGATATCGGACCAAGTAACACGCAGACGACTACGTTTACGATCTCCATCGCAGATGATGCTGGAACCGGAGAACACGATGCGACCGCGTCGACGGACGACGACTCGCGGACCGTCTCGTTCGAGGTGATACGCGGCGATGACGACGACGATGACAGCGGCGACAGCAGCGGGGGCGGTAGCGGTGGGAGTGGCGGCGGCGGTGCCGGTGGGGGCGGAGGTGGCGGCGGGACCGCACCGCCTCCGGAAGACGGCGCTGACGAGGGCGACGCTGACGAGCCTGAAGAAGACGACGCTGACGAGCCTGAAGAAGACGACGCTGACGAGCCTGAAGAAGACGACGCCGAAGGGGACGCTGAAGCGGATGACGCGGCAGACGACGAGACGGACGACGACGCGGAGACACCTGAAGAGACGGACGACGCGGGTGACGCCGACGACGCGCCTGACGCGACGGACGACGAAACGCCATCCGACGACGACGTCCCTGGATTCGGCGTCCTCGCCGCCCTCGTCTCGCTCGTCACAATGACGTTGCTGGCACGACGAGCCCATCGCGGGAACGGCGGCTCGTGAGGCTGGGCGGAACGAGTGTCTGAAAAGGAAACGTGCCGGAGTCGCCGAAGTCACCGCCGGCGGGCGAGTCGACGGTCCTCGTCTACAGGTCGCCGAGCTTCCGGAGCAGCTGACCGCGGTACTCCTCGTCGGCGTTGACGCCTTTGATTTCGAGGACGTTGCGCTCCAGTTTGTCGAGCGCGACGTGGAACGCGTGTTCGGCGCCGTATCCCTCGCCGGAGCCGCCGACCTGCCCCTCGTTGGTCCGGAGGCGGATCTGACACTGGATCAGCGGCGTCCCGCGGAGCTTCTCCTTGTGGGCGTGGAGCCGGACGTGCGCGTGGATGACGTGCATGTCGGCGTACTTGTTCACCACCTGCTCGATGGACTCGACGATGTGGCCGCGCGTGGTCGTGTCGAGGAGGTCGACGTTGGTGATCTGGACGTCCATCGACTCCTGTTCGGTGAACGTGAGCGCGCGCAGCACGTCGGTTTTCGTCACCATCCCAGCGACGGTGTCGGCCCCTTTGGGCGTCACGACGAGTCCGGAGATGTCGTTGTCGAACATCCGCGAGACGGCGGCCTCGACCGTCTCGTCCGCGGTCGCGGTGACGACGGGGCTCGTCATGATATCGTAGACGGGGATGTCGAGCATCCGGTCGATGTCGCCGGCGCGGTCGCCGCTGCCCTGTCGCTCGTGGTCGCGGACGACGAATTCGACAATATCGTTGGTGGTGACGACGCCGACCAGTTTCCCGGCGTCGTTGAGAACCGGAAGCCGGGAGATGCCGTTCTCGCGCAGGCGGTTGACCGCCTGCCCGACGCTGTCTTTCTCGCCGATCCCGACGACGTCCTCGCTCGCGACCTGTCCGACGGTGATCGCGTCGAGGCTGTCTAAGACGGCCTCGAGGATCTGGTCGACAGTGATGATACCGTAGAGCTTCTCGCCCTCGTAGACGGGCGCGATCTTCACGTCGCCCTCGACGAGCAGACGGGCGGTCTCGCGGACGTCTTCGTGGCGGTCGATCGACGGCGCGGGCTTCATCACGACCGACACTTTGGTGTCGTCTTCCATCCGCGACCGCATGAGCTGTTTTTCCCCGACTACGCCGG
>CAZNOA010000036.1:0-12353 GCA_964574565.1 uncultured Halobellus sp.
GCGAGGCGCTGGTGGTCGCCCGCAGCGACCGCAACTACGTCCTGTTGAACAACGCTCCGTACAACCCTGGCCACGCGATGGTGATCCCGCTGGAACACTGCGAGGACCCGACCGACCTCGACGACGCGACGCGTTTCGACCACGCGAAGCTGACGGCGGCGACGCTGGCGGCGCTGCGGCGCGACGTCGACCCCGACGGCGTCAACACCGGGCAGAACCTCGGGGGAACCGCCGCGGGCGGCTCGATCGATCACCTCCACACCCACGTGGTCCCGCGGTGGGACGGGGACACGAACTTCATGCCGGTGACCGCCGACACGAAGGTGCTCGTCGAAGCGATCGACCGCACCTACGGACACCTCCACGACGGGTTCGCCGCGGGCGACGACGTGGTCGACGCGGGTGACGCCGACGCGGGCGAGCCGGTGAGGCTGTCGTTCGACGTCGGCGTGGACTCCTGAGAGGGCGGGCGGGCGCCGGTCGACAGAGGCGGTCGTCGTCGACCGCGACGCGCCGCGCTGCCGCCGTTTCCGTCTTCGACTTCGTAACACCCCGCCGCAAACGATAACCCCGTCCCCGCCACGGCTCGATATATCTATGTCAATACATCGACGGGCGCTGTCGACCGCGCTCGCCGGGTGTACCGGTGGCGGTGTGTCGGGCGTCGCGACCGGTGACGCGGCGACCGGAGCCGGGAACCCGGAACTAGACGGGAATCGGCCTGCCGTCGCCGACGAGACGGTCCTACCCGTCCGAATCGACGTGGGCGCGGCGCGCGCTTTCGCGTGCTGCTCACGGCGGAGAGCGCGGCGCGACTGGACCCCTCCGCGGGCGACGACGTGGCGATCCGCTGGAAGGCGACGGCGACGCGGGTCGTGGCGCACGCGCCGGACTCAACTCGTCGCTGACTCCCGCGGCCTGATAATGACGGGAAGTCGTCGCCGCCGCCTACCCGTCGGCCGACGGCGGATCATCGGGCCGCGTGGCCGGAGCGCGGCCACCGCTTCGAGCCCGCTTCCACGCCGGATAGAGCTCCAGTGCGGCGACCAGTGAAAGCACGATCCCGGCCGCGATCATCACTGTGTCCGGATCGATATCGAGGGTCTGCATACCGTCGTATCGGGCCGTGGCCGTGTAACTGTTTGGTACCTGTCGATTTGATGATAACAAAACGAGCGGTCGCACCAATCGCCGCACGGGGCGGGCGGTGAGGGGAGAGTAAGCGAGTGGTGAGGGTGAACGAACGGTGAACGCGAGTGCCCACCGCGTACCGGACGAGGGTCTATCCGTGTCGCGCTCGTTCTATCGTACCGGCATGACCGCGACAAGCGACGATTCGGACACCGGAAATGACCTCGCGTTCGCCATCCTCATGATCGCCGTCTCGGTGCTCGTCTTCCTCGCAATTCGGAAGAGCGAGCGGTCGGGGATCGCGTAAGCCGAACGCCCGGCGAGGCGACGCGCCGGATTTTTGGGGCAGTTCGAGCGGTAACAAGCAAACTGATTAGTGTCTGCAGGGCTGTAATATCGTATGAGCGAAACAACTGACGAAGTCGTAAGCGAAGCCACGGACGGAATCGATACCGACGGTCTCAGCCCCGCCGTGTTGGCGTCGGTCGGCTCGGTCGCCCTCGCGCTGTACTTCTACTACGTGCGCGGCGACAAACAGCGCGGCCAGTTCGTCGGCCTCTGGCCCGTCACGATACTCGCCCTCGCGTCATACTTCAAACTCGAGGAGATCAAGCAGGCGCTGCCGACGACAGACGAGTAACGCGACGGAGACGCTCGGTCGTCTCACCCGTCCGATCCTATCCGCAGCTGCCTGACCTTCCCGGTCCCGGAGCGATCCGCGCTCTCTTTGCGCTCGATTCCGAACCACTGGTATGAATCCAGACGCCGTCGACACCGTTCTCGTCGCGGGGGCCAGCGGTGACACGGGACGCGAGGTCCTCCGGCTGATCGGCTCGCGGGTGAACACCGTTCGCGCGCTCACGCGGTCGGACGAGGCCGCGCCCGACCTGCGGGCGGCGGGCGCCGACGAAGTCGCGGTGGACGACCTGCTCGATCCGGACGACTTGGCCGCCGCCGTCGACGGCGCGGACGCCGTGATCAGCGCCGTCGGCAGCACCCTCTCGGCGGTCCGTGCCGGGCCGCCGTTCGTGGACGGGGCCGGGAATCGCGCCCTGCTGGCTGCGGCGGTCGAGGCCGACGTCGGCGCGTTCGTCATGGAATCGGCCATCGGCGTTGGACCCGAGCCGGCGAGCCCGCTCGCGAGGGTGTTCGACGGATTCATCGGGCCGATACAGGAGGCCAAAGCCGAGGCGGAGGCCGCGATCCGGAACGCGGCGATTCGCCACACGATCCTCCGACCGGGCGTCCTGACGAACGGCCGCCGGACGGGGCTCGTCACGACGGCCGAACCGGGCGCGAAGCTGTGGGGGACCGTCTCGCGGGCGGACGTGGCGTGGCTCATGGCGTCGGCTCCGACCACGGCGGCGGCCGCCGACCGAACGTTCGAGGCCGTCTCCACGCCGCGGTTCCCCGACCGCGGAGTCGACGTGAACTGGACGCTCCCGGCGTGAACGCGGTGTCGCTCGTTCGTCGCCCCGAGCGGTGACCCCGCCAAGGATTATATCCCCTTCCGTATATAGTGTCAGAAAATGACACACGACGTGCCCGGCGACGAGGGCGGCGGGCGCCGCTGGTGTGAGAACTGTCGGATCGCGGTCGAGCCGGTCGCAGGCGACCCCGGCCCGAAGTGTCCGAACTGCGGCTGGACGTTCTGACGGCGTCGACCGCGACGACCGCGACGACTGCAGCGGTATCGACTCACGCCGAGTCGCCGATCGCCGTCGCTCGCGAAATCACGAAACCGTGAGCGCGCGGCGGCTCACTTCCCCCAGAACGGGTCCCGCTTCCGCCTGGTGTCGAGGTACGCCGCGAGCGCCTCGCGCTCGTCGGCCGTGATCTCCTCTTTGAGCTCCTGTTCGAGGATCTTCGCGTGCTTCTCCGGCACCTCTGTCCAGAGCGTGTCGCCCTCCTCGATGTCGCGGCCGACCGTCGGTCCGTCGATGGCGATGCTCACGCGCTCGCCGGAGCGCGCCTCGTCGACGTCGTCGCCCTGTTTTTGTATCCCGGAGAGACCGCCGACGCGTTCGAACTCGTTCCCCTCGAAGACGCCCACGTTGCGGTTGTTCTGAAGCGTTCCGGAGATGACCTCGACGCCGACGACCGCGGGGTCGTTCTGTCGGAACGTGTGGTCAGGGAGGATGCGGAACCGAGACGGGCGCACGACCTTGTCGAGCACCGTCTCCTGTTGGGCCCGCTGTTTCTCCTCGACGTGCGTCTCGTACTCTTCGATCAGCTGGTAGATGACGTCGTTGGTGAACAGCTTGACGTCCGCGCTCTCCAGCTCCGACTCGGCGTTCGCCAGCAGGTCGACGTTGAAGCCCAGGATCGCCTTGTGCTCGTCTTGGTTCGCGGTCTCCGCGACGGCGATGTCACGCGGGGCGATGTCGCCGACCTCCGCGCGGAGGATCGGCACCTCGGCCTCGCGGAGCGCGTTCGCCATCGCCTCGAGCGAGCCGAGCGTGTCGGCTTTGACGACGACGCCGTCCTCGGCGGTCTCGACCTCGATCTCCGCGAGCTCGGCTTGCACTTCCTCGATCACGTCCTCCAGCGGGCGGTCGCGGACGACGCGCACCGGCGCGCCGGCCATCGCCTCGTCGAGGTCGGGCGCGGCGATCTTCACGCCGGCCGCGGCGCCGACCTCCGCGACCTTCTCGAACTGCTTTTCGGTGCGGATCTCCGCTAACGGCCGCGGACGGAGCAGCGCGCGGATCTCGGTGACGATCGGCTCGTTCGTCCCGCCGACGACGATCTGGTCGCCGTTTCGCACCACGCCGTCGTAGACGACCGTGTCGATGGTCGCGCCGAACCCCCGCTCGTCTTTCACTTCGAGCACCGTTCCCTCGCCGGGCCCCTGGACGTCGATCGCCATTTCCTCTTTCATGAACCGCTGTGAGAGCCCCATCAGGACCGTGAGCAGGTCGGGGACGCCCTCGCCGGTGAGCGCGGACAGCGGGACGACGCCGATGTTCTTCTGGAAGTCCTGGACGCGCCAGTACATGTCCGCGGAGAAGCCGGCGTCGGAGAGCTGGCCGATGAGCTCGTAGAGCTTCTCGTTGAGCATCGACTCGGCGCGCTCCGACTGCGCTTCGAGGCTCCGCTGGATCGGCTCGCCGTCCTGCGGGTTCCAGCCCGGCGTCGTGTCCACCTTGTTGGCGGCGACGACGAACGGAGTCCCGGTGCGTCGGAGGATGTCGATCGCCTCCTCGGTCTGCGGCTGGAACCCGTCGTTAACGTCGACGACGAGCACCGCGATGTCGGCGAGCGCTCCGCCGCGGGCCCGCAGCGTCGAGAAGGAGTGGTGGCCGGGCGTGTCGATGAACAGCAGCCCGGGGAGATCGAAGTCGGTCGGATCGATGAGCGAGCCGGCCATCCCGGAGATGGTGTCGAGGGGGATGTCCGTCGCGCCGATATGCTGGGTGATCGCCCCGGCCTCGCCCTCGCTGACGGCGGAGCCGCGGATCGTATCGAGCAAGCTCGTCTTGCCGTGATCGACGTGGCCCAGCACGGCGACGATCGGCGTCCGAAGGGTGTCCGTGTTTGTGTGGTCGGTCATAAGTGATCGCCCCGAAAAGGTCGTTACACCCAAATCCGCCCGGGCGTAAGTTAAGCCTTTCAGAACGCGCCCGCCCGAGACCGCCCGTTTCGCCGCGGACCGCGCGCTGCGGACGCCCGCGATCGTCGGTCAGCCGTCGGACGTCCCCGTGGCGTTTAAGACCGTTGCCCGGGACGGTTCGCACATGGTAGACATCCTCGCGGAGAACCTCTCCGGGAAGGCGGTGATGAGCGTGGACGGAACGGAGCTCGGTGACCTGTACAACATCACGATGGACCTCAAGTCGGGCGAGCTCAACGACCTGCTCGTCAGCCCGCACGAACATCTCAGCACGGAGCGGTCGGGCTTCGACGTCGACGAGACGGGGCGGCTCAAGGTGCCGGTCGGGAACGTGCAGGCGGTGAAAGACTACATCGTCGTCGCCCGCTGATGGAAGTCCTCGACACCTCTGCGTTTATCCACGAGTACACCACCGACGACGACGTCGTTTCGGTGCCGGAAGTACACGAGGAGCTCACCGGGCAGGCGGCACTCCGGTTCGACGCGATGGAGGGGTCGGGAATGACGATCCACGTCCCGGCTCCGGAAGTGATCGACAACGTTCGCCGCGCCGCGCGGGGGTCCGGCGACGACGCGGAGCTCTCCGACACGGACACCCGCCTGATCGCGACCGCGCTGGAGCTGAGCGCGACGCTCGTCACCGACGACTACGCGATGCAGAACGTCGCCGAGCGCCTCGACATCACCGTTAAAACGATCGCACGGGACGGGATTACCGAAGAGCGAGAATGGCGGTTCCAGTGTGTCGGCTGCAACCGGACCTTCGACGAGAACAAAGAGCGGTGTCCGATCTGCGGGAGCGACCTGACGCGAAAGAACCCGGCGTGACCGCTGGCTCCGGGACGATCACTCCGTCGAGTCGGTGTCCGCGTCCGGGCGCTCTCCCTGTGCGGTCGGTTCGGCTGAGCCGGCCGTCTCGGCCGGAGCGATCGCGTCGCTCACCTCTACCCCGTCGCCCTCGCTCGATAGCGCGGCGTTGAGAATGTCGCCGTCGAGGCGAGGGACGCGACTGCGGAGTCGACGCGCCACGGCCTGCGCCTCGTCGAGTTCGGCCTCCGCGACCGCGCGAACGAGCGCGACCGCCCGCTCCGCGCGGGCGCGCTGCCACGACTCTTCGCGCGCCTGATACGTGCGGATCGCTCGCAAGAACTCGGCCTCCGAGAACTCCGGCCAGTACGGCGCACAGAAGTAGACGGCGGCCTCGTTGCCGTTCGCGTGCCACGGGAGGAAGTTCGAGGTGCGCTCGTCCCCGCCGGTGCGGACGATGAGGTCGACGTCGCGGAGGGGCCGGTCGTACAGTCGTTCTTCGACGGTTTCGACGCCGACCTCCTCGGGGTCGAGTTCTCCCGCGGCGACGTCCGCCGCGATCCCCCGTGCGGCGTCGAGCAGCTCCGTCCGGCCGCCGTACGCGAGCGCGACGTTGAGAACGAATCGGTCGTTGTCGGCGGTCCGACGCTCCGCGTGCGAGACGGCGTCGCGGACGCGGGCGGGGAGTCGATCCACGTCGCCGATGGCGCGGACGCGGACCCCCTGTTCGTGGACGCGGTCCGCGTCGGCGAACTCGCGCAGCTTGCGCTCTAGGAGGTCGAACAGCGGCTTCAGCTCCTCGTCGGGCCGCGAGAAGTTCTCCGTCGAGAAGGCGTACAGCGTCAGCTCCGCGACGCCGAGGTCCGCACACCAGTCGAGCACGCGTTCGGTCGTGTTGGCGCCGGCCCGGTGGCCGTCGGGGGCGTCGTCGCCCTGCTCGCGGGCGTACCGGCGGTTCCCGTCCTGAATGACGGCGACGTGGGCCGGCACGTCTTCGATCTCGCGGCGGAGGTGGCGGCGGTACCCCCGATCCACGAGACCACGGAGACGATCCAACATACATACACGTCGACACGTCGGACGGGTATGTACTTTTATGCTCGAACGGCCCGTTCCGTCGGCGATGGACGCCGCGTACGTGTTCCGGATCGCGTTTCGGCTCGACCCGCCGAGCGTGGCGGTCGATCCCGACCGATTCGAGACGACGATGGAGATTCCGGCGAGCGAGCCCGGGACGGACGGGTGGCTGTTCTTCCGCGACCGCCTCTGGCGCGGCGAGATCGGCGACGAGCCCGCGTTTCGACGGCTCGCCACCGACCGGCTCGGCGTCGACGTCGTCGACGCATCCTTTCGGGAGCTCCGGACCGACGAGGCGTATCTCGGCGCGCTCGAGCGCGCGATCGGCGACGACCTCGGTCGGTTCAACGCCGACTCGGTCGACGAGACGCTGCACAAGTACCTCGGCTCGTCGGTTCACGTGCGGGATTGAGTTCGCTGGTCGCATCGGCGCCCCGCTCCACAACCGATTTCAAGGCGAACCGCCTATCGAAGGCGAATGCGGCTGGCCGACTACGACGTTCACCTGTTCGATCTCGACGGGACCCTCGTCGACGCGGAGTGGTCCTACACTCGCGACGTGTTCGACCGGGTGAGCGACCGGCTGGGGCGCTCGTTCTCCGACCGGGAGGCGTACGTGCTCTGGCACGGCCTCGGCGGACCGCGCGCGGAGACCCTCCGCGAGCTCGGTGTCGACCCGGACGCGTTCTGGCCGGCCTTTCACGCGGTCGAGGACCCGATCGCTCGCGCAGAAGCGACGTACCTCCACGACGACGCGGCCCGCCTGCTCGATCGCGTCGGCGATCTCGGCGGCAAGACGGGACTCGTCACGCACTGCCAGCGGTTCCTCGCAGACCCGGTGCTGGACGAGCTCGACTTGCGCGGCCGCTTCGACGCGGTCGTCTGCTGTACCGACGAGACGGGATGGAAGCCGGACCCCGCCCCGATCGAGCTGGCGATGAAAGAGCTCGGCGCCGACCCCCGGGCCGCCCGTGGCTACTACGTGGGCGACGGCGAAAGCGACGTCGGCGCGGCGTGGAACGCGGGCCTCGACGCCGTTCACGTCGAGCGGGTCGGCCACGCGGACCGCGGTCGCTGCGTCCTCGGGGACCGCCGAGTCCGTCGGCTCGACGAGCTGCTGGACGCCGCGTGACCGCGAGAGCGACGCTGTCGCGCCGACGGACCGAAACCGTCCTGAGGAGCCGGCCGAAACTCACACCCATGACGAAGTGGCTCCACAGCGGTCGGCGACGCGACCTGTGTGCGGTCCTGTACGCCAGCGGCGAGCTGCGGGCGCAGTCGCTGAAGAACCGACTCGAATCGCACTACGACGAGCGGATCGATCCGGGCTCGTTCTACGCGACGCTGAACTCGCTGGTCGAGTCCGGATTCCTCGAGCGCCGCACCGAGGGTATCGCCGACGTGTATTCGCTCACCGACGCCGGCGAGCGCGCGCTCCGGGACCACTACGAGTGGCTCACCGAACAGGTCGAGGGCGAACTCGCGGGGGACGCAGAACCCCCGACGAGCGAAGGGCGGAACCTCAAGGATTAACAATATTCGAGCCGTTGGTTATTACATGACAGTCGTCAGTGTCTCGATGCCGGAGGAGTTACTGAACCGAATCGACGGCTTCGCGGAGGAACACGGCTACACCGGACGGAGCGAAGTCGTCAGAGAGGCGTCCCGGAACCTGCTCGGTGAGTTCGAAGACGCGAAGCTCGAAGACCGCGACCTGATGGCGGTGGTGACGGTGCTGTTCGATTACGAGACGACCAGCGTCGAGGAGCGGATGATGCGACTTCGCCACGAACACGAAGATCTCGTCGCCTCCAACTTCCACAGCCACGTCGGCTCGCGGTACTGCATGGAGCTGTTCGTGCTCGAAGGGCGCCTGGAAGACATCTCGGCGTTCGTGGGGAAGATCCGCGCGACGAAAGACACCCTCACCGTCGACTACAGCGTCACGCCCGTCGACAAGTTCGGCGCCGGCGCGGCCGCCGCGGCAGCCGCGGACGACGAGGGCCACGGACACGGCCACGGCCACGACGAGGACTGACGGCTTTCGCGAGCCAGTGCCTCGTCAAGCCGTCAGCCGTCGGCGATTACGCCGACGAACGGCAGCGTGAATCCGACGACGTAGCCGACGAGATGCGCGAACACGTTGCTCCCGAACGGAACGACGACGAGCGACCCGGTCACGCCGGCGACGATGACGCTCGCGCCGACGACGTACAACAGCTCTCGGGCCGGGAGCAAACCGATCCCGGAGAGCCGGGGGCGACCGACTGCCGCGTACAACACCCCGGCGGCGACGGCGGCGGCGACCGCGAACAGCGCGCCGACCGCCGGCAGCGGCGGAAAGTAGCCGACCCCGCTCGGCGCGCCGTACGCGACGGCGAGCGACGCGAAGACGATAACGACGGACCAACGGGCGTCCACCCCGACGGAGTCCGATCCGGTAGCGAGGCCGGGGCCGGGACCGCCGGTGCGGTCCGTCTCCGTCGCGAGCGCGGCGAACCAGACCGCGACCAGATAGCCGAGGAAGGCGCTGTTCACGTCGGAGAACCCGGCGGCCGGCGCGTCGGTCAGCCCGCCGAGCGCGACGACGGTCGCCCACGCCGAGAGCAGCGGAACGACCGCGAGGTACGTCACCGTCGCGTACAGGAGGCGTCGCCGCCAGCCGGCGACGACCGATAACGGGTACGCGACCGCGAGGAGCAGCCAGTAGTTGACCACGTTGTCGAGCAGGTGGTCCGGCGTCGTGTGAACGAAGCTCGACGCGAAGGCGGTCCACAGCGTCCACCGGCTCTCGAAGACGCCGTCCACGGCCAGCGAGAGCCGCCACGATTCGGTTCCGGGCAGAACGCTCACGGCGACGAGCAGCGCCGGGAGCGGGAGAAAGACGAGCGCGAGCTCGGCGAGCGGCCGCGATCGGACGGCGGCCAAGAACGCCGCCGAGAGCCCCGCGAGGGTCGGCGGAGAGTGCTCCGCGATCGCTCGGTCGTCGACGGTGGGCTCCGTTCCGTCGCCGTCGCGTGGGGCGTCCGGCTCCGTTCTCTCCCCGTCGGCGGTCATGCGCCCCTCAGAGGTTCGACGGCTGAACCGCCGCCAGCGCCGCCGCGAAGTCGTCGCCGGTGATCCCGATCTCGTCGGCGTGGTCGTTGGCGGCCTCCCCGTGTTCGTCGGCGACGCGCTCGATCGCGCGCAAGGCCGCCTCCCGGCAGACGGACGCGATCTCGGCGCCGGAGTACCCCTCCGTCTCGTCGGCGAGTGTGTCGAGGTCGACCCCGTCCACGAGGGGCTTCTCGCGGGTGTGGACGTCGAGGATCTTGCGGCGCGCGTCCCGGTCGGGCTCGGGGACCTCGATGTGCGTCTCCAACCGCCCCGGCCGAAGCAGGGCCGGATCGAGGGCGTTCCGTCGGTTCGTCGCCGCGAGCACGACGAGGTTCGGGTTGTCGCTCGCGCGGTCCAGCTCCGTGAGCAGCTGTGAGACCACCCGCTCGCCGACGCCGGAGCCGTCGCCGCCGGCTCCGTCGCGGTCGGCCGCGATGGCGTCGATTTCGTCGAAGAAGATGATCGCGGGCGCCGCCTGTCGCGCCCGGTCGAAGAGGTCGCGGACCGCCTTCTCGGACTCGCCGACGTACCGGTCGAGCAGCTCGGGGCCCGCCACCTGAATAAAGTTGACGCCGCTCTCGCCGGCGATCGCCCGCGCGAGCAGCGTCTTCCCGGTGCCGGGCGGGCCGTGGAGGAGGATTCCGGTCGGTGGATCCGCGTTGGCCGCCTCGAACAGCGGCCCGTACGTCAGCGGCCACGTCACCGCCCGCTCCAGCTGCTCTTTCGCCTCCGGGAGCCCGCCGACGTCGGCGAAGTCGGTGGTGGGCTGTTCGGCGACGTACTCGCGCATCGCGCTCGGCTCAACGGCGGCGTGGGCCGCCTCGAAGTCCGCTTTCCCGACCGTCACGTCGTCGAGCGCCGCGGCGTCGGTCTCGCGGGCGCGGCGGAGCGCGATCATCGCCGCCTCCTGTGTCAGCCCTTCGATGTCGGCGCCGACGAAGCCGTGCGTCCGGCTCGCGATCCGGTCGAGGTCGACGTCGTCGTCGAGCGGCATCCGTCGGGTGTGGACGTCGAGGATCTGTCGTCGGCCGACCTCGCCGGGGACGCCGATCTCGATCTCGCGGTCGAACCGCCCGCCCCGTCGCAGGGCCGGATCGAGGCTGTCAACTCGGTTCGTCGCCCCGATGACGATCACGTCGCCGCGGGCGTCGAGCCCGTCCATCAGCGAGAGCAGCTGGCCGACGACCCGGTTCTCGACGTCGCCGCCGTCGTCGCGCTTCCCCGCAATCGAGTCGATCTCGTCGAAGAAGACGATCGCCGGCGCCTCCTCGCTCGCCCGCTCGAACACGTCCCGGAGTCGCTCTTCGCTCTCGCCTTTGTACTTCGACATGATCTCCGGGCCGTCGACCGTGATGAACGTCGCGTCAACCTCGTTGGCGACGGCGCGGGCGATGAGCGTCTTCCCCGTCCCCGGCGGCCCGTGGAGCAGGACGCCCTTCGGGGGGTCGACCCCAAGCCGCGTGAACACGCCGGGCTCCGACAGCGGGAGCTCGATCGTCTCGCGGACCAGCTCGAGCTCCTCGTCGAGGCCGCCGATGTCCTCGTACGTCGCGCCCGCGGTGCGCTCTTCGGGCGGGTCGGTTGCCGGCCCCGAGCCGCCGGCCCCCGCGGGGCGGCCGTCGGTTCCGGGCGGGTCGGTGCGCGTGCCCGATCCGGAGGCACCGCCCGATTGCCGAGAGCGATCGCGACCCTTCGACGTCCCGCTCGCCCCGCTCTTCCGGCCGATCTTGCCCGTACCGCCGTCGTCCGATCCCTCGTACACGACGGCGACGTCCGTCCGGGTCGTGACGCGCACGGTCCCCGCGGGGACCGTCTCGGCGACGACGAACCGGAGTCCGCCGAGCCGCTCGACGTGGACGGCCTCTCCCTCGGTGACGGGGCGGTCGCGGAGGTCGCGACTGAGCGCGCGCTCGACGACCGCTCGGCTGACGTCGACGTCGGCGAGTTGGGCCGGCGCGGCGAGCACCACCCGGTCCGCGTCCTCGACGTCGACGGGGGCGACGGTGACGGTGTCGCCGACCTTCACGCCGGCGTTCGCGCGGGTGTCGGCGTCGATGAGTACGGAGCCGTCGCTGGCGTCCGCGCCGCCGGGCCACACCTTCGCGACGGCGGTGCGTTCGCCGCGGATCTCGACGGTGTCACCGCTGAGGAGGCCGAGTCGCTTGCGGGAGGATTCGGGGAGCCTGGCGATGCCTCGGCCCGCGTCCCGCTTCTCGGCGGCACGCACCGTGAGCCGGAGGCCGGCGGTCTCGTTCATACGTACCGTTCCAGCCGGCGGCTCTTTATCCTTACCCGGTCGGCGACCGCAACCCCCTTACCTCGTCCGGGCGCTCCGATAGGTATGAACCCGACAGGGCACCTGCGCGGCGACGCCGTCCGCGTCGCCGGCGACGCCCGTCAGCGATTCCACGACTCCCGCGGCTACGGCCGCCCCCTCGAGGGTAACGAGATCGAGCTCTCCCGCGTCGAGGCGGCCCATCTCCTCTTTCGGGACGACCTCTCGGGGGTCGTCCTCGGGGACGAGCGCGACGCCGGCGGCGCGGTCGGGGGGCCGAGCGGGTCCGCCGGTACGGACGGCCACGACAGCGCCGACGAGGTCGGCTTCGAGCGGTTCTTCGTCGCGAGCGCC
>CAZNOA010000037.1:0-12346 GCA_964574565.1 uncultured Halobellus sp.
GAGGCGCACCGGAGATATCAGTCGATCGGGGGTTCAAATCCCTCCGGCCCCATTCAGACGTTTTTTCACCCGATAACCGCAAGACACGGATCCTTTAGCGTGTTTTGAGGTTGAGATATCATATTGCGTCTTGAACCCCTAAACGATTCAAACCCCTATTGAAATCTTCTTCACCAGACTCAGGCATGGTAGGCGATTTGATCTATGGGAACTGCTCATTAGACTGAAGTCGCAATCCGTACCGCGAATCCTGTTGCCACTAATAAGAAGCCGACCGCGGCACCAGCCACGCACCGAGAAATTAACGATACATTCCGCTGGTGTGGTGTGAGTCCCTTCCGGTCGTCAGGTGTAGCAGCCGGCTACGTCAATTCGTTCACATACAATCGGAAGGGCGTCCACGCCAACACTACAGCTCCGACGGCAACGAACGCGAAACCGTAGGTGCGTAGACCAGCAGTTACCAACCACAAAACCATCAACACGAAGAGCAGAGACGCGGCGTTTCGAGCGATGCTTTCCTTCACGGCGGTGAAGAGTCGTTGCTTCAACGGTGTCGATTGCTTACCGAGGAAATGGATGGAAACTCGACGTTTGTAGAGGGTGGAGTCTTGGTACCTTTCCCGGTCTACATCCATGCGCATAGTTAGCTTCGGCTGTTGGTGAGAACTGGCCAGCACCGCCCATAACCCAGTTCTATCAACAACATTCGTGTTCTGTGCCGAACCCACAGAACCTTGCCACTGATGGCAACTGCGGGGGTGAGGCCCCGCACGACGGTCGACGCAGCGCTCAATAAGGGAGTGGAGTGCATATCCGAGAGCGAACGCGTTCAGAGGGACACCGATCTGAATCTCCGTTTCGAGGTAACGGACGGCAGCAACCGAAGGAACCGGATCGCTTCACCTGCCTCGACGACCGAGCCGCGGACCGCCTCGGCCGCTGGGGGTTGACCGACCGACCTGCCGATGAGTGGAGCGGTCATTCGCTCGGTCCGAACAGCAGCGCACACAGGTCGTGTTCGACCCGACGGAGCCGCTCGCTCAGCGTCGAACGACTGATGTCCAGTTCGCTCGCGATTTCTTTGGCCGTCGCCTCTTGTGGCACTTTGAAATATCCCATCCGGTACGCCATCTCCAGAACGTCGAGCTGTTCGTCAGAGAGCTTCCCAGACATGCTCTGTTTGATCTTGTTTCCACCCAACGGGAACCCGATCATGTCGGTCTGCGTCGTCCCGATCAGTTCCAGAGAGCCGTGTTCGGCCTCAATGATGTCGGCGACTTCCTTGAGATGAGTCCAGTCACGGACCGATGCGACCACATCGAGATGGGTCTCCTGACCGACGATCCGGTGGGGGATCGCCTTGTGTTCCGTCAACAGCGACAGGACGGACACTTGCGACAGGTCCGTGATTACACCCAAATGATAGGTGTGCCCGTTCACATCCGCTTTCGCCATATCCACGATCTGGATATCTGGTAGCTGCTCGGAAAGACGCTCCTCAGAGGTGATCGCGTCGAACTGGACCGTCAAAAAGAGGAACACTACCTCCCCTGAAACGGGAAGGACGTTGTCGATTTCGACGCTTTCTACCGCCTGATCCAGGTCGAACAACCGATCCGAAATCCCTGACACGCCGATCTGGAATTCGATTCTGAGCATGTGTGTAGCAGTCCACTCAACCGCTCCGCCCCGATGTCAGAAGCTGACGCCGCTTTGAAACAACCCGCACGGTACGAGTACGAGCCCCTAGCACAGTTTCGATCACACGCTCACGTTCTACTGTAGTGTGTGGGTTAGTACCAATATTTGGTTTTCCCTTAATTTGTAATTATTGTAAATACGTGTGGGATACACTCTCGACCGACATCGGTGCTCTTCGCCCGTCACGGGACCCTCCTCGCTGTCTCCCGGTCGGCGAGTTCGGCTCGACCCTCTTCGATTACCGAACGCGATGCTCACGCCGAACGCCGGAACACGCTCGATGGCCGTCACCGAGACCGAGCGGTTTGAACGGCTCCCTACCGGCATCGATATGCCAGGCGGGGATGCCGAGATGGTCGATCTTGGAAGTCGTCACCCACCTGAACTGGCGCGGCCGACCTTGTCAGCGAGGGTCACGGAATCCCCCTTTCACCGGCCTTTCGGTGGGAATCCGCGAGAGGTGCGCGACTGTGTCGACCGATACGGTCACCTCGCACGCAGCGAAACGCTCACGGCAGACTGACTAGGTATCGGTTCGGTCGACGACGGCGTTCCAGAGAGACGGCGGTTTTCACCGCTTTGCCACATTCGTCGTTCGGTACACCGATCACCGGAGCGTGCGCAGCCCGATCGTGTCGCCGGAGGACCGCTTCGATAGCGACGGAGCAAGCCCGTTTCGGTGTCGCCGGGCCGTCTACTGACAGGGCGCGTTTTCGAATGCGAAATGAGAGGGGTTCCTCGACGCGTTACGCCGACTGGGTCTCCGGCGTCGGGATCGGCTCGTCGATCCAGCCCTCGTAGAACGTCTCGATGTCCGGCTCAAACTCGTGGATGAGCGGGTATCCCGGCATGACGTTCGTCACCTCGAGCAGCGTCTTACACCCCGGGCAAAAGAACTCCCGCAGCTCCATGTAATCCGGGTGTGGATGCATGTCCTCAGGATAGATCTCGAGGTACTCCGCTTCTGAGTCACGGACGTTGATGAGCGCATCCGCCTTCCAGTTCTCGTCGTGTTCACAGAACTCATGGCCGCAGTCGCACTTGATGACCCATCGGTCGTCGGGCTTCGCGACGACGTACAGGTGGTCCGCGTACGGAATGACGATCGGATCGTCCCAGTCGACGCGGTCCTGTAGCACGTCTCGGACCTTCTGGAACCGATCCGCGTCCTTGAACTCACTCATCATGTTGTGCAGCTGGCTCCACTCCAAGTTGTCGTCGACGAGGTCTTCGATGTGTTCGCGTGGGTATGACTCTGGCATCGGTGTTCACCTCTCAGTCGTCGTCAGTTGCTTTTTTGACCATGCTATCACCGAACGACGCCTTGGGAGTCGGCAGGTCGCGGATCGACCGCTCTGCCGTCCATGTGTACGGCACCGCTGGCTCGTCATCTCGACCGACGCCGAGCCACGTCTCGTGCCCTTTCGTCGGGTTCTTCCACTTCTTTTTGGTCCCCGATTTGAACCGATTTTCGAGCGAGCGCTCCGCCTTCTCGCTGAGGTCGAACTCGAACTCAACGGGCAGTTCCCAGAACTCGTGGTAGAACTCCGCGAACTGCTTGCTCATCCGCATGCTGCTCTCGTAGGTCTTCTTGACGTCGTCGATGAGGTTCTCCTCGTTCAGGATGCGGTCGCGCTGTTCTTCGTACCACTCTGAAACCGGCTGCGCTTTCTCCGCCCGCTCTTTCATGCGCTCTTCGCGGAGTTCCGCTGTCGCCTCTTCGTTGAGTTCCCACTCCCCTTGGACGGCGGAGTTGTGCTTCGCTTCGTCGTTGACTTTCTCGACGACGACCGCGTACGCGTCCCTCGCGTGTCGCGGGAGGACGTAGCCGTCGTGGATGTCCGAGAGGACGTCTTCGGGGTCGCGTTCGAGCGGATCACCCAAGCCCGACCCGCCGCGGAGGTAGTTCAGGTACATATCGTAGTCGTCGAACTCCTTCGGGGTGCTGATGCCCTCGGGTCGACGAGTGATCTCGCCGTCGATCTTGGATTCGAACTCGCCGCTTTCCGGGTCGAGGTCGTGTTGCGGGTACTCCTCGCCGTTCTCGAAGCGATCTTTGAGATCCGTGTCCTGCGCGTTCAGGATGTACCCCGAAGCAGCGGGGTAGCCGCCGAAGAGACCGCCGTCGCTGGTCATGTATCCGTTACCCATCTCGTAGAGCAGCCAGCGGTTCACGTCCTTGATCGTGCGCATCGACTCGAATCCAGCGCCGCCGGCACGACGCCCGGCGCCGCCCGTGTTGGGCTTGACTGCCCGACCGAGGAACGGCAACGGCTCGGTCATCTCCCACACCTCGGCGTCACCCATGTCCCCCTCGGGGTTCCAGATCGCCGCCGCGTGAGGCTCGCCGTCCTCGACGTATCGGGCCCCGACTCCCTCACAGGCGGACTCGAAGGAGTTGACCGCGTGGAGTTTGTCAAACTGGTCGATTCCGCCGCCTTGCAGCCAGTTCGAGGTGTTAGCGTTGCCGGCGTTAATTTCTTCCCAGAACCCGCGAGAGAAGTATCCGCGGGAGAGGTGCTGCCACAGCGGTGCCCAAGCGGAGACGAGGAAGTGCCACGCGTAGGCGTGGGCGGTCTCCGTATTCTGCGTGTTCGCCCACGATCCGACTGGGAGATGGAAGTCACAGCTGTAGTACGCGCCGTCGTTGACGTTCGAATTGGGGATGACGGTTTGCGTGAGCATCACCCAGATGCCGCCCTGAATGGCGGCCGGCGTACAGTTATATGGGTGCCAGCCCCATTTGTTCGCACCCTCGAAAGACACTTGGAACGACCCGTCCTCGCGGACGTGTAGCTCTGAGGGGGCGTGCATGAGGTGATTCTCGTTCGCGTACTCGCGGGTGAGATTCCCCTGTCCTTCGTAGAGAGCGTCCACGAACGATGCGCCCCGATAGGTGCCGGGCAACATCGTCTTCTGAATGCGACTCCGGAAGCCGCGGCGGCCGTCTTCGACAGCCTCTCGCGAGAGCTGTTTGAACCGCTCGATGCCGTACTCGTCGATGATGTCGTTGACGGCGTTCCGAATCATCAGACAGCCGGTCATTCGCGTCTTCTCGTCGAGTTTCAGGAAATCCGGCGTCCGAGTCTTGTCCGGGAAGTCGTTCTTCCAGGAGTTGTATATTTCGAGGTTTTCACCGATCTTCCGCGCAGTGTAATGTGCGCCGTCACCGAAACGGGAGGCCTGAGAGACGTTCATACTCCCCGGGCCGATCGCTCCGGTGTCAATGACGTGGTTGACCCCGCCCGCCCAAGCGACGAGTTCGCCCTCGTGGAAGATGGGGATCAGTGTCATGATATCACACGGGTGCACGTCCCCCACGTGCGTGTCGTTGTTGACGAAGATGTCTCCGGGTTCGATCCCCGGACTCTCCTCGTAATCGTGGTTTATCATGTACTTGATGGCCTCGCTCATCGTGTGGATGTGCACGATGATTCCCGTCGAGACGGCGATCGAGTCTCCCTCCGGGGTAAACAGGCCGTAACAGAGTTCGCCCTCCTGCTCGACGATCGGCGTCGCTGCCACCTCTTTCGACGTCTCGCGCGCAGTGACGAGGTCCCCCCTCAGCTGCGCGAACATCTGTTCGTACTCGATCGGTTCCTCGTTTTTGAACTCAAGCTCTTCGAGGCCGGCGTAGTGGTCCGTCTCCTCGGTCGTCCGCTCAAGCTCTTCGAACTGTTCTCGGAGCGTCTGTCCGCCCCAGCCGATTCCGTCACCTCGTTCCTGTCTCTCGTGGACTCTCTCCTTCTCGAGTCGCATGCGGGGGAAGCTCTCCCCCGAGTCGTGTTTTGAACTCATGTTGTGACACCGCTGGTCGGTGCATCTGCTCGGAGCCAGATGCGGGCTCGTACAGTGCACCTACCTCACCGGTGGGCGCGAGCCCGATCGACGAGATAGATGCATTACTGTACGAACGCGGACGGCTTCGCTATTCGATTCTGGTCAGGTGGTGGACGCGGTGCTCATCGAGATATGTCTCACAGTCCGGCGGAAGCGCGTACGTCGTCGCGGCGCCTTCCATCACGGCGGGACCGGTGAGTTCGTTGCCGGGCTGGAGCGCGTGGAGGTTGTAGATCTCCGTCTCTTTCCACTCGCCGTCCCAGTACGCCTCTCGAGTTCCTTTAAATGCGGATTCCGGCGGTTCTGGCCCCTGTGTTTCCTCGGTCGGGATCTCCGGTTTGACGACGTCTCGGACGCCGCGGACGGATGCCTGCGTGACGGTGTGGCCCAGTTCCGGGGACCGGGCCTCTTCGGAGTACGTTCGTCGGTACTCCGCCTCGAACGTGTCCAACAGCTGTTCGAGCTGCTCCGGCGTGTCGACGCGGCTGACCGGTGACTCGATGTCGATGCTGTTGAGCTGCCCCTGGTACTGGCCGAGGATGTTGTACTGGAATTCGATTTCGCTCCGACCGATGTTGCTGTTCTCGAACTCGTCTTCGACCTTCCGTTCGAGGTTCTTCCAGATCTCCGTGAGCTCCTCGCCGGCTGTTTCGGCGGCCTCGTCCATCGAGAGGTCGGCGTCGATGTCGATGGACGTCGTCTGATCGTAGCGGTACTCGTAGTCGGCGGCTCCGCAGCCAAACGCCGAGAAGCCAGCGGCCCACTCGGGGATGAGCACCTTGTCGAAGCCGAGGTCTTTCGTGTAGCCGGCGGTGTGGACCGGACCGCCGCCGCCGTAGGAGAGACACTTGAAGTTCGACGGGGCGTACCCCTCACCGGTGACGACGGCTTCGAGGTCGTTGCGGAGTTTGCTCTCCAGAATGTCGATGACGCCCTGTGCAGCTTCGTACACCCCCATGTCGAGCGGATCGGCGATCTGCTCTTTGATCTCCCGCTCGGCCAGGTCACGGTCGATAGGCATGTCTCCGCCGAGGAAATTTTCGGGGTTGATCCAGCCCATGGCGACGTGACAGTCGGTCACAGTGACCGTCTCCACGTCGGTTTCGACCGCGCTCACGCCGACCTGATCGCCGGCGCTTTCGGGGCCCAGTTCGATCTTGTCGAACGTCGGATTTACGCGGACGTAACTACCGGTCCCGGCGCCGACGCTCTCCATGTTGACCATCGGCAGCGAGAGTAGCAGCCGAGCCATCTCCGGGCTGTAATCGATCTTCCAGTCGTTGCCAATGATGATGCCCATGTCGAAGCTGGTTCCGCCGATGTCGGTACAGACCAGGTTCTCGTAGCCGAGCTTCTCTCCGAAGTAGTTGGCACCGATCATCCCACCGATAGGCCCGGAGATGAGCGTCCGAGCCAACTCGTTTGCGTGGATGTCGATGGTACCGCCGTGGCTCGCCATCACACGAACGCCGACCTTCCCGCCCTGCTCGTCGACGGACTGCTGGATGTTCGTCAACTGTTCTCGCGACGGCTCGGCGGCAAACGCTTCCGCGGTGACCGTGTTCAACCGCTCGGACTCCTTCAGCGTCGGGTAGTACTCGCTCGACAGCATCACCGTCGTGTCCGCACCTCGCTCCTCGATCATCTCCTCGGCAATCTCTTGGGTCCGCCGTTCGTGTTCGCCGTTCTTGTACGAGTGGAGATACATGACGACGATGTGGTCGACTTCTTGGTCGAGCAGGTCGTCGACTCCTTCTCGAACGTCGTCTTCGTACATGGGGACCAGCGTATTCCCCTTGACGTCGATACGCTCTCGGACGCCGCGGATCTGGTTACGCGGAATCAGCGGCTCAGGGTGTTTGTGCGTGTTGACGTGGAGCCTGTCGGAGTAGGAGTAGCCGGTGTAAGACTGGCGGCCGCGCCCCATTCGGAGCGTGTCCTCCATCCCCCCGGTGACGAGAATCCCGACGTCGACCTCGCTCTCGCGTTCGACGAGTCGGTTCAACATCGCGGTCCCGGAGTAGACCGTCGACACGAGGTTGGGGAAGCCCTCTTCGACGCTCAGATCCCAGTCTTCGAGGGCGTCCTGCGACGACTTGATGAACCCCCGCGATTCGTCGTCCGGTGTGGTTTTCGCCTTTCCGACCGTGAAATCGCCGTTAGAGTCCATCAGGAAGGTGTCCGTCATCGTCCCACCGGCGTCGATCGAGAGAATCTCTGCGTTGTGGTGCTGCGCGGAATCGTCCTCTGAACTCGCCATATCTATCATGAAAGAAGGTGTGGTATAATTGTTACCACGAACCACGGAAAACGGGTTTGACGGCGGGGAACGCAGCGAGGACATATGTGTTTTTTTAAATTACTTCACCCACAGGTATCGCTCGATACCCCTGTGAGCGGCTCTTCTCCTCCGGGCGGATAACCGCGACGAGTACGGCCGCGAACCGCTGTTCTCGGGCTGCGGAGACGCGCCACGAAGACGACGATCCGTTCGTGATCCGGGGGCACAGCCCTGCACAGGCGTCGAGCGCTCGCACGGGCGGCGAGAGCGAACCGCAGGTCCGTTCGGTGGAACTGCGCCCGATGCGTCCCTCGGTGCGGACACTTCACCGCGTCCACGCGGGGTCGTTCACGTGTCACTGTGACCCGAACGCTCGGTCGAAGCGATCGCGGCGACGGCCGACGGCGACCCGGCACGGTCAAGCGCTGTGATGACGAACCCGACCGCCACAGGAAAACGATGGAACCTCGAGAGAGGGGCACGGCGGAGCGAGATATCGACCGAGCGGGAAATCACGGGGACGATCCGCGACAACGACGCCGATAGGGGGCATCTCGGAGCGCTAATGTGAGAGGGAACTCGCCCAGTTCGTCAACCGTTCCGACCCAGCACCCGCGTGCGGCCCCCGTAACACTCCTCCGCAGTCCGACAGCCGCACCCCGTCTCACAACTTTCACTTCCGTTCCGGACCCATGGCGCACCCCTTTCACGGCGACTCCGGATGGATCGGGTATGCAACGCCGATCGACGCGAAAGCGCGAGCCGATAGCCGAACTCCCCGAACTCGGCGCTGGTATCACCCTCGTCGACGTGGACGAAGAGCTTGGCGTGACACCGGTCCAGACGCTGGTCATCGATCGGCTTCTCGCGACCGACGGAGACGCCTTCTGGGTCGACGGCGCGAACAGGGCGAAGACGGCGCGATTGCGGGAACTCGCGCCGCACCCTCGGTATCTCGATCGCGTGACGGTCGGACGGGGATTCACGCCGTACCAACACACGTCGTTGGTGGACCGGCTCGCGGGCCGTCTCGAGGACACGCCGGGGGCCGTCGTTGCGACGGGCGTCGATCGGTTGTACCGAGCTGACGACCTCTCCACCGAACGCGCGACCGAGATGCTAGTCCGGACGATCGCGGCGCTCGCGCGAGTCGGTCGGGTACACGACGTTCCCGTCATCGTCACGCGGGTTCGCGAGGATGAGTTCTCGAACCCCCTCGGGAACGCCGCGAAGACCCGCCTCCGGTGTCGGAAGACCGCCTTCGGCCCGCGATTCGAAGACGTCGACACCGGGACGGAGACGCTCGTGTACCACTCGGGAGACGGCTGGGTACAGACGACGCTGGCGTATTGGCAGGACGTTCTCGAACACCGCGTCCGAATGCACGAGCACGCCGCTGCGAGCCAACCGATCGGCACCGCATCGAACCCGTCGTAATGGGTCGAACGAATCCGACGTATCGGGACCGGCTCAGCGCGACCGAAGAGCGGTGGACGGAGTACCGACGGACCCTCCGGTATCGGGATCAACCTCGGTTCGATCGGCTGTTCGTGTACGCTCGCGATCACGCCGACGCAGCCGGCATGCTCAACCATCAGGATCGGCTCGCACCGGTGCTGATGAGTATCGCCCTCGAACAGGAACGCCGGCTCGACGAGTTGGAGGCTCGAATCGTCGAACTGGAGGACCGACTCGCCGACCCGGAAGGAGGCATCGCAAACCCGAAAGCCGACGGGGACTTCGACGATGGTTCTCACGGTTGACTTCCTCGGTGACGGTCGCGTTCGAACGTGGCGCGCGGACACTGACGGCGCCACAGCCACGGTCGTCGACGATTACACGCCGACGTTGTACGTGGGCGACCCCGTCTCGGAGCTCTACGGTCGGGACGGTGGATCGTCGCCGACGCCGACTCCTCGGTGTGACCTCTCGGACGCGTTGCGTGAGCTCAGACGGTTCCTCTCGGGGCAGGACGCGGTGGCGAAACTCTCCGTCGAGTCACATCGACAGACGTTTCGAACCGATCCTCGCCCGTTGCTCCGCGTGGACGCCGCCGATCTGCGCGCCGTCCGATCGATCGCGTCGCGCGTCCAGCAATTCGAATGGGCCGACTCGTACACGTGTTACAACGTCGATTTCACCCGTCAGCTCCGGTTCTGTCTCGAGAGAGACACCCGCCCGTCGCCGAACCGCTCGCGTCGCGCCCTGCGGTCGCTGGAACTCGAACTCCCGTCTCATCTGTCCGGGGGTGACGCGCTCCCGCAGCTGGAGGTCGACGGAGCGGAGGTGGGAGAACGCCCGGAGGAGATCGCCCGCTCGGTGGCGAGGGTCGTCGCCGAACGCGATCCGGACGTCCTGATCGTCTCGACGGCCGAGATCGTTCCGCTGCTGTTCGACGCGGTCGACGCGCCGAACGACGAGTTCGAACTCGGTCGACGACCCGGATTCACGCGGCTCGCCGGCGCGTCCACGTACACCTCGTACGGCCGTGTGGGTCACTCGCCCGCCCGGTATACGATACCCGGCCGCGTGTTGCTCGACGAGTCGAACTCGTTTTTCCTTCACGAGTCGGGACTGGAGGGGTGTCTCGACCTCGTCGAGCGGTCGGGGCTGCCGCTGGAAGAGCTCGGATGGGCCTCCATCGGGCGGGTGCTCACGGCGATGCAGATTCGCGAGGCGCGTTCGCGGGGTGTTCTCGTCCCGTGGCAGGCGTGGCGTCCGGAGCTGTTCAAGCCGGCGTCGACGCTCGACGACGCGGATCGCGGAGGGACGATACTCGCGCCGGAGACGGGGGTCCACGAGGGCGTTCACGAGCTCGATTTCGCCTCCCTGTATCCGAACATCATCCGAACGCGGAACGTCTCCCCGGAGACGGTCCGATGCGGCTGCTGTGAGACCGACGACGTGCCGACGCTCGGCTACTCGATCTGCGATGCGAACGGCTATCTCCCGGCGGTTCTCGGCCCGCTGATCGACACGCGTCGGGAGATGAAACGCCGGCTGGCCGGCGCGGACGACGCTGGCGAACGAGAGCGGCTGGAGGCCGCATCGTCGGCGATAAAGTGGATCCTCGTCTCGTGTTTCGGGTATCAGGGGTTCTCGAACGCGAAGTTCGGCCGGATCGAATGTCACGAGGCGATCAACGCGTTCGCCCGGGAGATCCTGCTGGACGCGAAGAGCGCCCTCGAGGAAGCGGGCTGGCGCGTGGTCCACGGCATCGTCGACTCGATCTGGGTCACGCCGATGGAGGGGCGAGAGCAGGAGGAGATCGACTCCGTCGCCGCGCGAATCTCCGCGGAAGCGGGAATCGAACTGGAACGTGAGTGCGAGTTCGAGTGGGTGGCGTTCTGTCCGACGCGGAACGGCGACTCGGGGGCGCTGACGCGGTACTTCGGGAAGCGACGCGGCGCGGACCTGCCGGTCGACGGGCTCGGCGACGCCGTCAAGACGAGGGGTATCGAGGGTCGCCAACGGAGCACACCGGAGTGGATACGCGACATCCAGAACGAGGCTATCCGCGTCTTCGATCGGACGCGCTCGCCCGAGCGCGTCTGCGAGGTGCTTCGCAATCACATCGCGGCGCTGCGGGACGGAGCCGTGCGGCCGGGGCGGTTGGTGATCGACAACCGGGTCTCGAAAGACGTCGAGGCGTACGCACGGGAGACGCTCACGGTCGCCGCGTTGAAACGCACCCGCTCGAAGGACGTCGGCCTCTCGCCCGGACAGACCGTCCGATACGTCGTCGCGAACGCGGACGCACGCGGCGCGTCCCGCGTCCGGCTCGACTTCGAGGAACTCGACCGGTACGACGTCGACTGGTACAGATCGGAAGCCGTCCGGTCCGTCGAAAGCGTCCTCTCCCCAGTCGGATGGCGGCGGACCGATATCGAGCGGTATCTCGCCGAGCGCGAGGATAGCTCCCTGATGAGCTACCTGGAATAGCCGCGGGGGGCCGTTTTACACTGCGTTGTTAGCGAGCGACGAGCGTGAACCGTCGCATTGGATGTCGCGCGTGGACCCCGTGTCGGACCGCGTTTGATATCCAACCACCGGCCGTCGATCGCACAGACGAGACTTCGTGAACGCTGCGAAGCAGAGCGATCGTCGGTCAGTTAGACACCGCGGTACCTATCGATTCGATCCGTCGGCGACTCCGACCCTACAACACGTCGCCGATCCGCACCGGCTCGCCGTCGAGGTCGGTGTCGCCCGCGACGATCTGGAGCACCTCGTGGTCGGTGACGTCGCGGAACCCCTTGCCGGTCGCCTCCTCGATCAGGTCCTTCTCCAACTCGAACTCGGTCCCCTCGTGGACGACTTCGACGCCGTCTCGCGTGAACGTCAGATCCGTACTCATACCGCACCGTAGTCGTCGATCGAATAAAAGGAGCGTGACACGGTGATGGTCAGTGGTGGTCGGGAAAAAACGCGGTCCGCCGGCACAGCGGTCCGGGTGCGCCGTCTCACGTCGGCTCTCGTCGTTTTCGAGCCGGCCCCGCGTCGGCTCTCGTTGGCGTCGAT
>CAZNOA010000038.1:0-12231 GCA_964574565.1 uncultured Halobellus sp.
GAAACGCGGTTGAGAGACCGGGCACAACATATTAACTCGGTTTCGAGTCCCTGAAAAAACCCCCGCGTAAGGTAGCTTTATTTTCATGGACGAGCGTGATAGATCCGCTACATATGAGCGACGTTACCCTTCGTCGGACCCAGCTCGCGACGCCAGCGAGCGACGAGAAGATGATGCACTCAGCCGCCGACAGCGACGCTGACGAAGTGTTCCTCGACTTGGAAGACTCCGTCGCGCCGAACGCGAAGCCGGCCGCCCGCGAGCCGCTGATCAAGGCGGCCCGCGAGGAGGACTGGAGTGACAAGGTTCTGAGCTACCGGATCAACGGTATCGACACCAAATGGTGGTACGACGACGTGATCACCGTCGTCGGCGAGGCGGGCGAGTACATCGACGACATCATCATCCCGAAGGTGAAGTCGGCGAGCGACGTCCACACCGTCGAGAACCTCCTCGAACAGGTCGAAGTGAACAACGACCTCGAGGTCGGCGGGATCGGTCTCGAACCGCAGATCGAGGACGGTGAGGGGATCCACAACGTCCACGAGATCGCCCACGCCTCCGACCGGCTCTCCTCGATCATCTTCGGTCCGGGCGACTACTCCGCGGCGATGGGAACGCCCGGACTCGACATCGGGCAGTTCCCCGACTACCCCGGCCACTACTGGCACCACGCGCTCTCGGAGTGTAACTCCGCGGCGAAGTCGGCCGGCCTGCCGTGTCTCGACGGCCCGTACGCCGACATCGAGGATGCCGAGGGGTTCCGCGAGTCGGCGGAGAACGCCAACATGATCGGCTGTGACGGCAAGTGGGCGATCCACCCGTCGCAGATCGAGATCGGCAACGAAGTGTTCGCGCCCAATCCCGAGGTCGCCGAGCGGGCGAAGCGGATCGTCGACGCCTACGCCGAGGCGATGGAGGAGGGCAAAGGCGCCGTGAGCGTCGACGGCCAGATGGTCGACGAGGCGACCAACAAGATGGCCCAAGAGATCGTCGAGACGGCCGAAGCGGCCGGCATCCTGTAGTCGGTCGCGTCTCGCTCGGCTCCCGCTTTTTCAGACTCCGCTCACTACAGCGGTTCGATCAGTTCGACGACGTGCCCGTCTGGGTCCTCGATAAAGGCGGTTCGCGCGCCGGCCGCCGGCTGATCGCCCGGCTCTTCGACGACGCCGTGGGCGTCGATCCGTTCGAACGCCGCGTCGACGTCGTCGACGCCGACGGCGACGTGGTCGTAGCGGTCGCCGTCCGCGCTCGGCGTCTCGCCCTCGGTGTCGGACAGCTGGAACTCGACGCCGGCGTCGTCCGCGACGTACACGTTCCGCGTGTCGCCGTCGGGAGTCGTGAACTCCCACGAGCGCTCGAACCCGAGCTGCTCGACGTACCAGTCGGCGGTGCGGTCGGCGTCTGCCACGTTGAGACACGTGTGGAGTATCTCCATGGATCGGCGTGCGGACGGCGGGGGCATAAAGCCCGGGAGCGACGCGGCCCGGAACGCTCTGCAAAATTATCATGAACAAAGGTTTTATTCGCAGCTCGGCCCGTGCATTCACCATGGCAACTGAGCCCACGGGAGAGAGTGACGGGCCGGAGACGGCGTCGCCGGAATGGGACACGTCGGCGGCGACGCTCGGGCACGACCGACCGGACGTGCCGGCGTTTCGAGCGCTCGCGTCGGATCTCCGCGAACGCGTCGCGGGCGAGGTCCAGTTCGACGAGTACGCGCAGGTGTTGTACGCGACCGACGGGAGCATCTATCAGGCGCGGCCAGCGGGGGTCGTCTGCCCGACGTCCGTCGACGACGTCCGCGCGACGATGCGAGTCGCCGCCGACCACGGCGTCCCCGTCATCCCGCGCGGCGCCGGCTCCTCGCTCGCCGGGCAGACGGTCGGACCGGGGTGTGTCGTCCTCGACTTCACGAAACACCTGGACGAGATCGTCGACGTCCGACCGGAGGACAAGCGCGCGGTCGTCCAGCCCGGGGTCGTGCAGGACCACCTCGACGCTCGGCTGGCCGAGGACGGGCTGAAGTTCGCGCCCGACCCGGCCTCCTCCGCGCGGGCGACCGTCGTCGGCGGGATCGGTAACAACTCCACGGGCGCTCACTCGGTGCGGTACGGGATCACCGACGCGTACACCGAGGAGCTGCGTGTCGTGCTCGCGGACGGCTCGCTCATCCACACCCGCGAGGTCGTGTTGGATTCGCCGGAGTACGACGAGATCGTCTCAAAAGACGACCGCGAGGCGGCGCTGTACGAGACCGCCCGCCGGCTCGTCGAGGAGAACGAGGCCGAGATCGACGAGAAGTACCCGAACCTCAAACGCTCGGTGTCGGGGTATAACCTCCATAAGGTGATCTACGAGAACGACGACGGCGAGGAAGTCATCAACCTCTCGAAGCTGTTCGTCGGCGCGGAGGGCACCCTCGGGACGATCGTCGAGGCCGAGGTCTCGCTGGTCACCCGTCCCGAGGAGACGGCGCTGGCGCTGTACTGCTTCGACTCGTTGGTCGACGCCATGCAGGCGGTCCCCGAGGCGTTGGAGTTCCCGGTGAGCGCGGTCGAGCTGATGGACGACGAGGTGTTCTCGCTGGCCGCCGGCTCACAGGAGTTCGCGCAGTACGCCGAGCCGATCCCCGACCGCGCGGCCGCCGCGCTCATGTTGGAGTGGGACTCCGAGTTGGTCGACGACTTCGAGGCGGCGGTCGCCGACACGAACGCCCACTTCGTCGACGAGGGAGACGCCTTCGACGTGTTGGAGGCGTATACAGAAGCAGACCAAGACGACCTCTGGAAGCTCCGGAAGGCGGCAATCCCGCTCCTGATGGGAATGCGAGGCGATCCGAAGCCGTACCCGTTCATCGAGGACGCGACGGTGCCGCCCGAGGAGCTCGCGGAGTACGTCGGCCAGTTTGAGGACGTACTCGAGGCCCACGACACGTCGGCGGCGTACTTCGCGCACGCCGGCTCCGGCACCCTACACATCCGGCCGATCCTCTCGCTGAAAGAGGCGGAGGGCGTCGAGAAGATGCACTCGATCGCCGACGACGTCACCGACCTCGTGTTGGAACACCACGGCGCGTTCTCGGGCGAGCACGGGGACGGGCTCGCGCGGACCGAGTTCAACCCGAAGATGTACGGCGAGACGCTCTGGTCGGCGTTCCAAGAACTCAAGTCGGCGTTCGACCCCGAGTGGCGGATGAACCCCGGGAAGGTCGTCTACGTCGACGGCGACACCGCCGACGAGCGGGGCTACCCCGAGGCCGCCGCCGACACGGACATGCGTGAGAACCTCCGGTACGGCCCCACGTACCAGTCGATCGAGCCGCAGACGACCCTCGACTTCGAGGACGAGGGCGGGTTCTCACACCTCGTCGAGCTGTGTAACGGCTGTGGCACCTGTCGCGAGACCGACTCCGGCGTGATGTGTCCGACCTACCGCGCCTCCGGCGAGGAGATACAGACGACTCGCGGGCGGGCGAACATGCTCCGAGCCGCCATCAGCGGTGAGCTGGACGACGAGGAGATCCACTCGGATCGGTTCCAAGAGGAGGTGCTCGACCTCTGTGTCGGGTGTAAGGGGTGTAAAAGCGACTGCCCGACCGGCGTCGACCTCGCGAAGCTGAAAGCCGAGGTGAAACACGAGCACCACGAGCGGGAGGGATCGGGGCTCCGCGAGCGGCTCTTCCGCGACATCGACCGCTTCTCGGCGATCGGCAGCGCCCTCGCGCCCCTCTCGAACGCGGCGACGAAGATACCCGGCTCTCGGAGGGTCATGGACGCGGTGGCGGGGATCGCGCCCGACCGCGAGCTGCCGACGTTCCGCTCGACGAGCTTCGAGGAGTGGTTCGACTCCCGCGGCGGTTCGACGGTATCCCGGGCGGAGGCGACCGACACGGTCGTGTTGTTCCCGGACACGTACACCAACTACAGCTACCCTGCGGCCGGGAAGGCGGCCGTCGAGGTGTTAGAGACCGCCGACATCCGCGTGGAGGTGCCGGACGACCTCGCGCCGTCCGGTCGGGCGGCGTTCTCGACGGGGTTCCTCGACGAGGCACGCGAGCGGGCGGCGACCAACGTCGCAGCGCTCGCGGCTCGCGTCCGTGACGGCCAGTCCGTCCTCTTCGTGGAGCCCTCCGACGCGGTGATGTTCCAAGACGAGTATCTGGACCTGCTCGACGGCGACGACGTGCGAGCGGTCTCCGGGGCCGCCTACGGCGTGTTGGAGTACCTCGACGAGGCCCGGATCGACGAGCGGCTGGCGTTCGACGCGCCCGCCGAACCGCTCACGTATCACGGCCACTGCAACCAGAAGGCGACGAACAAAGACCACCACGCGGCCGGCGTGCTCCGCCGCGCCGGCTACGAGGTGGACCCGCTCGACTCCTCCTGTTGCGGGATGGCCGGCTCGTTCGGCTACGAGTCCGAGCACTACGACCTCTCGAAGGCGATCGGTCGGATCCTCTTCGATCAGGTCGCGGAGAGTCCGGGTGAGACCGTGACGGCGCCGGGCGCGTCCTGTCGCTCACAGCTCGGCGACCGCGAGGGAGCGACGAACCCGCCACACCCGATCGAGAAGGTCGCCGAGGCGGTGACCGGACCGGCCACAGCGACCGTCGCCGGCGACGTCGACGAGCCGGCCGCCGTGTCGCGAGCGGTCGACGACTGACGGCGGGGCGACCTCGAGACGCCGCCAGCCCGGCGCGTTCTCCCTCTCGAAGAGCGGCTCCAACCGTTTACGACGGGGAAGACGTCATTTCACGACCCACCACATCGCTCCGAGTAGCAGTCCGAGGCCGCCGCCGGTGACGAGAGCGATGTGACGGATGTCGATCAAGACCGTTTCGAACGGCCGATACACCGCGATCCCGGCGTTGTACATGGGCTCGATCGTTCCGGGGAAGATTCCGCCGGTCACGAGCGGCACGAGCGGCACCACAACCGCCAGCGTGCCGAAGACCTGAAAGTACATGTAGATGTCCTCGATCCGGAGCCGCCGTTTTATTTCAGCCTTCGTCATCGACGACGCCTTCTTCCGGTCTCGGACGAGTTTTAGCATATAAACCCCGATCGCGAACGTACTCACGTTCCCGAACAGGATAGCGATTCCCGCGGTCATGCTCATGGACTCGGCGAAGATCGCCGTCCCCTCTATTTCACGGATAACGTCGCGGCGGAAGTGTACTGCCGGTGCGGCCAGTGTGGAGATCAAGAGCGTTCCGACGGTAAGTATCATCTTCGACCTGATCGAGATGTCGAAAACGAGGCCCGACTCTGCCCTGACCTCGCTGTATGTGTGTTCCTCCATGCAGTACGATCAGGGTGCCGTATATTTATGGGCCCCTCTCTCAGAACTCAGGAGGGCGGTGCGAAAGAAAATCGAGGCGCGCCGCGGCTCAGAACAGCGTCGGGAACAGCACGTAGCTGAACAGCAGACACAACACCCCGACGCCGAGCGCGTAGTACAACAGCGGGATCAGGTTCAGCCGCATCACCCGCCCCTCCTGTCCGACGAGACCGACCGTCGCCAGCGCGGCGACGAGGTTGTGGATCGCGACGAGGTTGCCGATGGCGCCGCCGACGGCCTGCGCGCCGACGATGATCTGCGTCGAGATGCCGAGTTCGCGGGCGGCGGTGAACTGGAAGCCGCCGAAGGTGATGTTCGAGACGGTGTTCGAGCCGGCCATCGCCGCGCCGAGCGCGCCGATCAGCGCCGCGATCGCCGGGTAGGCCTGTCCGATCGCGCCGGCGGTGAACACCGCCAGCGCCTCGATCATGCTCTGTTCGAACGCCGCCGTGCCGACGAAGGCCTCGGGGTTCGCGGCCGGAAGGCCCGACGAGAGCATCACCTCGACCATCGCGATGACGAACACCAGCGCGATGAACGGCGAGACGATCTTCCGGGCGGCCTCCGCCCACGCCGCCGAGACCTGACTGCCGTTCATGCCGAACAGCGGGATCGCGATCAGCGCGCTCAGTATCAGCCAGAACCCGGGCACGTTGACCCAGCCGATGCTGTCGTCGAGCCCCGTCCCGAGGATGTTCTCCCACACGAGCACGACCCCGAGCGTGAAGTCACCGACTTGGACACCGAGCGAGGCGTCGTTGATCGCCGCGCTGATCGGGTCCACCGCGCGGGTGATCACCAGCAACACGACGAGGATGACGTACGGCGACCACGCCTTCAGCAGGCTCATATTCCCGTTGTCCGCGCCGGAATTGATCCCCTCTCCGCCGGGTTCGATCGATCCGACCCAGTGGTCGGGCCACCGGTCGCGGTCGGGGAATTCCCACTCGTCGTCGGGCAGGAGGTACCCCCTGCGGAGCACCGCGAGCGTGACGGCCCCGCCGACCATCGAGCCGATCAGCGCGGGGAACTCGGCGGTGATGAACCACGCCGACACCCAGTAGGGGATCGCGAACGCGATTCCGGCGAACAGACACAGCGGGACGACTTCTTTGACTGGTTCAAGCGATCGGTCGTCGGGGTCGCCGAAGAAGTAGACGATCATCCCGACGGCGAACAGCGGCATCACGAAGCCGACGAGCGTGTGGTACGTCGCTGCCCAGGCGGCGACGTCGTTCGAGAACGCCGTGACCGCCGCCGCGTCCCCCATGCCCGCGTACGGCCCGCCCTCCGCGGTGATCTGCTCGATGAACGGCGGTCCGTCAAGCGGATCCCTGATTCCGATGACGATCGGCGTCCCGACCGCGCCGTACGTCACCGCGATGATGTGACCGATGATCGCGGCCACCACCGCGGCCAGCGCGGGGAACCCGAGTCCCAACAGGAGCGGCGCCACGACCGCCGCGGGCGTCCCGAAGCCGGCGGCCCCCTCGATGAACGTCGCGAGGAAGAACGCCAGCAGGACGATCTGGACGCGTCGGTCCTCGGAGATGGCGGTGAACCCCTGGTTGATCCGATCGAGGGCCCCCGCTTGCATCATCGTGTACAGTAAGACGAGCGCGCCGAACACGATGAACAGGATCGTCATGGCCGTGATCGCCCCCGTTATCGAGGCTGCCGCCAGCCACGTCGGGTTGTTCTGCCACACGAAGAAGCCGACGAGCAGCGCAACGATCCACGCCAGCGGCATGGCCCGGGTCGCCGGCCAGAGGAATCCGACCAGCAGGACACCGGCGAGAAGAAGCGGCAGCGAAGCGACCGCCACGTCGACAATGGTCGTCACCGCATCACCCCGCGATCATACTCGTTCGTTCGATTGCGACACCGACCCGTGTGACCGGTTATCATCCACATGCAACGCGACAAACATCATATTCTAACATAATAAATACTGAGTTTCGAACAACAGTGAGTTTCCATCGAGAGGGGGTGACCGCTCCGGTGGATCGACCGCGCCACCGCGTTCGGCTACCGGCCGAGGAGTCATATCGCTCGAGACCGGAACTGAGCCATGGATCGCCGCGAAGTTCGGCGCGCGTGGGACGACGTGGCAGAGACCTACGCCGAGCGTCGGGACCCCGGCGGCTCCGACGCGGCGCTGATCGATAGCCTGCTCGCCGGGCTACCGAGCGACCCCGACGTGCTCGACGTGGGGTGTGGGGACGGTGCGCGAACCCTCGCGAACTTACCGCCCGGCAGCGTCGGCGTCGACGTCTCGCGGCGGGGCCTCGAACTGGCCCGCGAGGCCGTCCCGGAAGCCCGACTGCTCCACGGTGAGATGTCGGCACTGCCGGTGGCCGCCGACCGCTTCGACGCCGTGACCGCGTATCACGCCGTCTTCCACGTGCCGCGAGCCCGCCACCCGCGGGTGTACGCCGAGTTCTCGCGGGTCCTCCGACCCGGCGGCCGGCTCCTGATGACCCTGCCGAGCGGTCGGTTCGAGACGGTCCGGCACGGATGGATGGGCGGGCGGATGTTCTTCTCGGCGCCGGGACGCGAGCGGACCCTCGACCAGCTCCGCGAGGCGGGATTCACCGCGGTGGAGACGACCACCGCGACGGACCCGCTCGGAAGCAGCACGGAGTTCGTGATCGCAACGCTTCGCGAGGGGGCGTGAGCGACGGACGCGACGGTGACCCGAGCGAGGTCCCGCACGACGTTCGCGCGAGCCTCACACAGCTGTTCGACGAGGCCCGCGCGGCCGCCAACACGGGCGACGACGCGACCGCGACGGCGCTGCTCGAGGCCGCCGACACCGTGGCCGCAAACAAGCTCCCGCCGGGCGAGCGACGGACGGTGATCCGGCGCGGGTGCGAGGCCGCGACCGACGCGCTCCCGAACGGCGACCTCGCGGCTGCGTACGTCGCGGCGGCGGCCGCCCGCGTGCCGGAGACGTAGACGAAGCTTCGGGCGCTGTGCGTTTTCGACTCGCCGGTGCCCTGTGCGTTTTTGTCCCGCCGGCGCCAAACGGAGTCATGCGCGTCGCCTCGCTGCTCCCCTCCGCCACCGAGACCCTGTTCGCCCTCGGTGTCGAGCCCGTCGGCGTCTCTCACAGCTGTGACTACCCGGCGGCGACCGACGCAATCCCGACGCTCACCGACACCGTTGTCGAACACGAAAATCGGTCGGCGACGGAAATCGACGCCCAGATGCGGTCGGTCGACGGGGCGGTGTACAACCTCGACGTCGACCGACTCGCTGAGCTGTGCCCCGATCTCGTCGTCACGCAGGCGACCTGCGACATCTGTGCGGTCGACGCGACCGAGGTGCGCAGCGCGGCTGCGTCGCTGGATCCCGCACCGACGGTGCTGGCGCTCGACCCACACTCGTTCGACGATGTCATCGATGACGTGGCGCGGATCGGCGACGCCGTTGGACGCGAGGGCGCGGCGGCCGCGCTCACGGGCGGGCTTCGGGAGCGGGTGAGCAATGTCCGCGAGCGAGCCGCGAAAGCCGTCGATGCCGACGGATGTCCCAGAACGGCGGTCCTCGACTGGACCGATCCGCCGATCCGGGCCGGACACTGGGTCGGTGACATGGTCGCGGCCGCCGGTGGCGACCCCTCGTTCCAGCCGGACGGGGCCTCCGAGCCGGTCGCGTGGGACGACCTCCGGGCGTGGGACCCCGAAGTGCTCGTCGTCGCCCCCTGCGGGTTCGGGCGCGACCGCGCCGTCGACGCTGTCGGCGAACTCGCCGAGCGTCCGGGGTGGCAGAAGCTGACGGCGGCCGTCGACGGTCGCGTCTACGCGGTCGACGGCAACGCCCTATTTAACCGCCCAAGCCACCGGCTCGTCGATTCGCTTGAGGCACTGCTCGCCTGCGTGCACCCACGGCATGCGGCGCCCGACGCCACCGTCGACCTCGACTGCCGGGTCGTCCGCGTCGATGAGGCGGGGTCGGGAGACGAGGAGGCGGTGACCGGAGCGATGGGATCGTCCGGTGACGAGGCGGCGACGAGCGACGAGACCACGTCCGCCGACGCTGCCTGAGGTGAGTCGATCCGACGAGAGCGCTTCCGGCTCTCGGCTGCGTCCGCTCGGCCTGCTGGTCAGTCGGCTGCGTCCGCTCGTCAACTCGGCCGACGACTCAGCCGTCGGTGTCTGCCCTCTCGGACAGCGCCGAGAGCGTCTTCGCCGCCCGCAGATCGTCGACGGAGCAGTACCACGCGCCGCGGACCCCGTTCACGTCGTTTTCGACCGGCGAGTCGAGCGGAACGAGCCCGTCGAACTCGAAGACCACGACGACGCGTTCCTCGGTGAACGGGTCGATGAGAGCCTCCCAGTCGGACTCGTCTAGCGGCCCGGGCTCGCCGCGGGTCTGCTCGGTGCGGTCGACGACGCGGGCGTAGTGGGTGATCGCCGACACCGGCGCAGTGCGGTACAACGCCATGTAGTCGAACGCGGCGCGGGTGCGGTCGTACGAGCGAGGAGCGGGATACACCCCCGCTCGACACCGCTCGAAGGTGTCCGGTCGTGTCGCAACGACGCAGACGCGGGCGTCGCCGGGCGCGTCGTCTGGCGGTGCGTCCGCGGCGAACCGATCGAGGTCCATCTGTGTGTCGACGTAGTCGCGGGACGCGGATATATCCGCGTTCGGCCCGTACCGAATTCAATGGCACGCAGCGCGGCGAGCGAACCCAGCGGCCCCCGCGATCGGGGCGTCGACGGCGACGACTCGGGGGGTGTGTCCCCGGCGGCGCTCACGATCGAGGGGCTCTCGAAGCGGTTCGGGAGCGGCGACGACGCGGTCCTCGCGGTCGACGACGTGAGCCTGACCGTCGAGCGGGGATCGGTCGTCGGCCTGCTCGGACCGAACGGGGCCGGAAAGACGACGCTCATCAAGTGTGCGCTCGGGATCGTCCTCCCCGACGCGGGGACCGTCCGGGTGTTCGGCACCGACGTGGGCGACGGACGACGCGCCGCGTACGCCGACGTCGACGCGATGTTGGAGGGGGCGCGAAACGACTACTGGCGGCTCACCGTGCGCGAGAACCTGCGGTACTTCGCGACGATCCACGGGATCGACCCCGACTCGGTGACGGCGCGACACGACCGGCTGCTCGACCGGCTCGGGCTGACGGCAAAGGCCGACACGCCGGTCCGAGATCTCTCGCGGGGGATGAAACAGAAGGTGTCGCTCGCGAGCGTGCTGGCCGGCGGCGCCGAGCTGGTCTTCCTCGACGAGCCCACGCTCGGTCTCGACGTGGAGAGCTCCCGGACGCTCCGACGCGAGCTCAAACGGCTCGCCCGCGAGGAGGGGCTCACGATCGTCGTTAGTAGCCACGACATGGCCGTCATCGAGGACGTCTGTGACCGCGTCGTGATGATGGCGAACGGACGGATCGTCGCCGACGACACCGTCGCGGCGCTGCTCTCGGGAGCCGACCGCGACGCCGTCCGGATCACGAGCGTCGACATCGACGCCGCGGTCGTCGCGACGCTCCGCGAGCGGTTCGAGGTGCGCGCGGTCGACGACGGTGGCGGCCGCGACGGAGCCGAGCCGACGACCGTCGAGGTCGCCGTCGCCGGTGACTCGCTGTACGAACTGCTGGACGCGCTCCGCGAGGCGGGGGTCACGGTCGAGGCGATCGAGACCGTCCGTCCCGACCTCGAAGCGGTGTTCGTCGACGTGACGGGGATGGAGTCGGCGGCGTCGGAGACGGGCGAAGACGCCGCTGGGGGGCGGTCGCCGTGAGCGGGGACGCGGAGCCGGCGGGGGGCCCCGGGGACGCAGAGCGGACGGACGACGCGCTCGACGACGAGCCGCGACCGGCCACCTACTACCACCTCGCACGGGCGGTCCTCTACCGCGAGTACCTGATATTCGTCCGGTACCCCGCGAACGCGATCGGTGGGATCGTCGTCGCGCTGTTCTTCTTCGGCGTGCTGTTTTACGGGGGCACCCTGCTGGCCGGGCAGGCTCTCGCGGACTCGCTCGAGGGGATCATCGTCGGCTACTTCCTGTGGACGCTGTCGGTCGGCGCCTACTCGTCGGTGTCGAACGATATCGGCAGCGAGGTGCAGTGGGGGACCTTGGAGCGTCACATCACCACCCCCTTCGGTTTCGCGCCGGTCGCCCTGCTGAAGGGGGTCGCGAAAGTGGTCCGGACGTTCCTCACCTCGGCGGTCGTGTTGGCCGTCATGCTGCTCGTGACGGGAACGCGACTCAGTCTCGACCCGATCACGGTCGTCGCCGTCGCGGGGTTGGCGATCACCTCCGTCCTCGGACTCGGGTTCGCCGCCGGCGGGATCACGGTGCTGTACAAACGGATCGGTAACTGGCTGAACCTGCTGCAGTTCGGCTTCGTCGTGCTCATCTCCGCGCCCGTGCTGGACGCGCCGTGGACCCGATTCCTCCCCTTGGCGCACGGGAGCGCCCTGCTCCAGCGGGCGATGGTCGACGGGGTCAGGCTCTGGGAGTTCGGAGCCGCCGAACTCGCCCTGCTCGTCGCCGTCGCCGTCGGCTACCTCTTCGGCGGCTACGTCGTGTTCCACTACGCGACGCGGCGGGCGCGGCGGCTCGGCGTGCTCGGTGACTACTGAGCGCCGGCTCTTTGCCCCCGTCTCGCTTCCCTGCCCCTCACCGCGATCCGACAACGAGCGACAGCAGGTACACCGCGATGGCGACGAGGATGATCGTCGCCCCGGTGGCGATGTTGCCGACGTACGAGACGAAGATGCCGCCGAGCACCGCGACCTGCCCGAACGCGACCGATAGCAGGAGCCCGCGGTTGAAGCTCCCCGTCACCTGCATCGCCGCGGCGACCGGGATGACGAGCATGCCGGCGACGAGGATCGCGCCGAGCACCTGCATCGCCGCGACGACGAC
>CAZNOA010000039.1:0-12150 GCA_964574565.1 uncultured Halobellus sp.
ACCCGCCGTCGGTGGTGAGCCCGTTGAACGCGCTGTTCTCGCAGTACATCGTCTCACCCAGCCGACACGGGCGACACGTGCCGCAGGTCTGGACCGGGTGACAGATGACCGGATCGCCCTCGGAGACGATCGACACGTCGTCACCGGTCTCGACGACCGTGCCGGCGTTCTCGTGGCCCAACGTGAGGGGGAGCTCCTGCGGGACGTACTCCTCCCACATCCCCTCGATGATGTGATTGTCCGTCTGACACCATCCGGCGCCCTCGACCTCGACGATCACGTCGCTGGCCGCCGTCGCGTGCGGTCGTTCTACCTCGTCGATCGAGAGCCCCTCGCTCATGTCGTCGGTATACTCGTGTAGTCTGGCTGCTTGCATGTGTTTGACTATCTTACATACACCAACATAAACATTCGTTATGAACCACCAGATGTGAAACAAAGGTCGATTATTAGTAAACTATGTTCGTATTTATCTGTTTCAGCTTACCAATGGTAATAATACTGAACGATCCTTATAGTTATGTGTCACCACTCCACAGGGACGGTAGACATGTACGAGAAAGACGGCGAGGAGATTTTCGTCATCGACGGGCACGTCCACATGTGGGACGCGCGCGAGGAGAACATCATCCACGAGGGGGGCGAGCAGTTCCTCCAGTGTTTCTACGACTATCACACCGGTTTCACGCCGGAGGAGAAGCAGTGGGACATCGACGAGTATCGCCACTACGGCGCCGACCGAATGACCGAGGACCTGTTCGGGAACGCGGCGGCGGACATGGCGGTCTTCCAGCCGACGTATCTCGACGAGTTCTACGACGAGGGGTTCAACACGACCGAACAGAACGCGGAACTCGCCGAGCAGTACCCGGAGCGGTTCGTGCTCAACGGGAGCTTCGATCCGCGCGACGGAGAGGAGGGACTGCGCTACCTCGAACACCTCAAAGAGGAGTACGACATCCCCGGCGTGAAGCTGTACACCGCGGAGTGGCGCGGCGACTCGAAGGGGTGGCGGCTCGACAGCGACGACGCCTTCGAGTTCTTAGAGAAGTGCTCCGAGCTGGGCATCGAAAACATCAACGCGCACAAGGGCCCGACGATCCGACCGCTCAATCGCGACGCGTTCGACGTGAAAGACGTCGACGACGCCGCCTCCTCGTTCCCGGAGCTCAACTTCATCGTCAACCACGTCGGGCTGCCGCGGCTCGACGACTTCTGCTGGATCGCCGCCCAGGAGCCGAACGTGTACGGTGGGTTGGCGGTCGCCTCCGCGATGTCGACGCACCGCAAGCGGAAGTTCGGCGAGATCATGGGCGAGCTGCTCTTCTGGCTCGGCGAAGACCGGCTGCTCTTCGGCTCCGACTACGCCCTGTGGAACCCCGACTGGCTCGTCGATCAGGTGATGAACGCGGAGCTCACCGACGAGCAGCGAGACGAGTACGGCGTCGAGCTCGACGTCGAGACCATGAAGAAGGTCATGGGCGAGAACGCCGCGGAGCTGTACGACATCGACATCGAGGAGAAGAAACGGCAGTTCCGCGACGACGAGATCACCGACCGGTTCGGCCTACAAACGCACTACGGCGGCGACGCGGGGGCGGCGGCGGACTGATGTCCGGGAGTCGAACAGAACCCGGCGCCGATCCGACCGGTCGGGCGGCGGTCCGCGATCGGCTGGACCGCGTCGAGGATCCCGAGCTGGCCCGCTCAATCGTCGAGCTCGACTACATCGACGCGATCGAGACCGACGGCGGGCGGGTCCTCGTGCGGTTCACACTGCCGACGGCGTGGTGTTCTCCGACGTTCGCGTGGATGATGGCGACCGACGCCCGCGACGAGGTCGAGACGCTCGACTGGGTCCGCGAGAGCCGGATCGAGCTGTGCGACCACATGCACGGCGCGGAGATCACGGCCGGCGTGAACGCCCGGAACAGCTTCGGTGAGACGTTCCCGGACGCCGACGGCGACGTCGCGGCGGTCCGCGCCGCCATCGCCGACAAGGCCCGCGTCTCCAGGCAGCGCGAGGCGGTCCGGGCGTTGCTCGACGCGGGCGTTGACGCCGAACAGGTCGTCTCGCTCGTTCGCTCCGACCTGCGGATCGTCGACGACGAGGCTCACGTCGACCTCGGCGGTCTCTCGGTCGTCGTCGACGCCGCGCCGCTCGCCGACTACCTCGACCGCGCGACGAGGAGCGGACACGTGACGGAGGACGACGATTCGCTGTTCTTGACGCCGGAAGGGGAGCCGATCCCGGCGGATCGACTGGACGTCGTACAGAAGCGATCCCGGCTCGCGACCGTGAACATGGGCGGGCAGGGTGCCGTCTGCGACGCCCTTCACCGCGCGCGGCACGGACCCAACGGCCCGGGCGGATCCGGGTCGCCGTCGCGCGATCGGTCGACCGGCGATCGCTCGTCGTACGACGGCGACGTCGACGAGTTCACTTCGACGTGGACGGTCACCTCCGACGACTGAGTCCGAACCGACCGCGTCGCGGCCCCGTCGTCGCCCCCCTCGCTTCAACGGATCGGACCGAGTCCGCCCCCGGAACCGCCCGAGCCGTCCTCTTCCGGTTCGCCGTGTCCCTCCGTCGCCAAGCCGTGGCGTCCCTCGGCGGCCCACTCGGCGCGGCTCCACCCGCAGTCCGGACAGACGTCGTCACCCCAGTCGAACGGCTCGCCGCAGCCGAGACAGGCGGTCTCCGTGTTCATATGTCAACAGTATTCGCGGCAGGTCAAAAGCGTTCACAACAGCTCGCGGAACGCGCCGAGCGGCGGGAACCGAAGCGGTTCGCGTCGGCCGGGGTCGAACACGATCGGCGCGAGCCGGTCGGCGTCCGTGACGAGCGGCGAGTCGAACGCGTCGGTCCGCATCTCGTTGACGGCGACGCCGGGCGCGAGGCGGGTGAACGCGGGCACCACGAGGAGGTCGGCGCCGCGATAGGCCGCCTCGCCGTGGAGGAAGCAGGGTCGGCGGTCCCCCTCGATCTCGATCGTCGGATGGACGTGCCCGATCACGTACCGCTCGGCCGCGATCGACGGGGGTTCGTGCCCGTGAGAGACGACGGTTCGCGGGGCGTCGTCGGCGTCGAGGACGACCGCCTCGCGGATCGGCCCGTCCCACGCGCTCTCGAGGGCGGTGTCGTGGTTGCCCGCGGCGAGTTCGACGGCCGCCCCGCGCTCCTCGCAGGCGTCACGGAGGGCGGCGAGGCTCTCGCGGCTCCGCTCGCTGACCGCGGAGAACGTGTGGACCACGTCGCCGGCGACGACGACTCGCTCGGGGTCGAACCGGGAGAGGAGTCCGTCCAGCCGGGTGAGGAGATCCTCGCGCTCGCCGACGGGAAACGAGACCGCGGACGCCTCGCCGCGCCCGACGTGGAGGTCGGCGACGACGAGCGCGTCGTGGCCCGGAAAGAACGCCGCACGCTCCGCGAACGCGACCGCGTTCACCGCCCGAAGTCGTTTCCGGGCGCCGAGCGTTCGGCGCGGTTCTCCCGGTTCGCCCGGTTCGATCGATCGTATCGACTCCCGCCCTCGACGTGACCACGGGCGGTTGCGTAGGCATCGCGGACGCGTCGGAACGACTCCTCGTCGCCGCCCTGATCGGGATGCGTCTCCTTGACGCGCTCGCGGTACGCTCGTTTCAGTTCGGTCGCGTCGGCCTCGCGCGCGACGTCGAGTTCGGCGAAGGCGGCGGCCACGCCGTCGCCGCCGGGGCGTTCGGTGGAATCTGGACCCCAGTCCGGCTCGTCCACCTCGAAGGGGAGCCGACGACCGAGCCCGCGCCCCGGCATCTCGTGTTCACAGAGGACGGCGTAGATCCCCTCGCCTTCGAGCCTGAAGTAGTCGTGCGCGTCGAAGGTGATGGCCACCTCGCGCTCGGGGAGGTAGAACGGAACGGTCACCTCCTCGAACCCGTATCCCTCCTGAAAGCGCTCGCCGGTCGCCGTCAGGTACTCGCGGATCTCCCGTTGTCGACGGTCCTCGCCCGTCGTCTGCCAGCCGCCCTCGGATTCGGCGGCACCGGGCCCGAGAAGCCGGTCCCCGAGGTAGAAGACGAAGGCGACGAACACGGACGCGACCGCGCCGAGGGCGACTCCGAGGAGGATCCACGGCGGGACGACGCTGGTGATGTCGGCGACCACGGACCCAGTAACGGCTCCGAGTTCATCAACCCCTCGGCGGAGCGCCGCTCGGAGGCGACGCCGCGTTCAAAACGAGTGGCGCGCGCCGACTCAGATCACGTCTTTCGCTTCGAGCCCGTCGAGGATGTCGTCGACGAGCGACTCGACGTCGTCGTACGGGAACTCCTGCTCGCTACCCAGCTTCGCGGCCATCTCCATCGCCGTGAGGCTCACGTCGCCGGCCTCGAACTTCGTTCCCGGCCCGTTCGGGAGGGCGGGGACGAGGTCCATCTGGTTTTCGACGGGGTAGTCGGCGCCGCCGAACGCGTCCAAGAACTGTTCGCGGAGTTCCGCTCTGACGTCACTCATACACTCACGTCCCGCGAGAGGGCGCAAAAGCGTTGCGGAACAACGATAAACTGTGTGAGGATTTTCGAAGGGGGACGTCAGTGCCGGAACCTGCGGACCTTTGTCGGTGGGGCCGTCAGACATCGTATGTCACGAGCGTTCGACTTCGACTACGACCTGCTGTGTGAGCTGACCGAGGCCCGCGGCGTCCCGGGCTACGAGGACGACGTCCGCGAGGTGGTCCGTCGCGAGTTCGCCGAGCGCGTCGACCGCGTCCGGACCGACGCGATGGGTAACGTCGTCGGTACCATCGAGGGATCGTCCGACTACGCCGTCGCCGTCGCCGCCCACATGGACGAGATCGGCTTCATGGTCCGACACGTCACCGACGACGGATTCGTTCAGGTCGACCCGCTCGGCGGGTTCGATCCCCGAGTGCTCCGCGCGCAGCGCGTCACGGTCCACGGCCAGGAGGACCTGACCGGCGTCATCGGCTCCGTCCCCCCGCACACGCTCACCGACGAACAGAAAGAGCAGGACGACGAGGTCAAAGACGTCTTCATCGACCTCGGTCGCGACGCCGACGCGGTCGAAGAGCTGGTGGCCGTCGGCGATCTGGTCACCCTCGATCAGACCACGACGCGAATGGGCGACCGGATCACGGGGAAGGCGCTCGACGACCGGATCTGCCTGTTCGCGGCGCTCGAAGCGGCCGAGCGGATCGAAGACCCGGACGTGACGATCCACGTCGCCGCGACCGTTCAGGAGGAGGTCGGCCTCCGTGGCGCGACGGCGCTCGGGGTCGACATCGACCCCGACCTCGCGATCGCCCTGGACGTCACCGTCGCCAACGACGTGCCCCAGATCGGCGAGCCCGCCGACGCCGTGACGGAGCTCGGCGAGGGCACCGCGATAAAGCTCAAGGACTCCTCGGTGATCACGAGCCCGAAGGTCCACCGTCGGTTGACCGCCGTGGCGGAGCAAGAGGGGATCGACCACCAGCGCGAAGTCCTCCCGTCGGGTGGCACCGACACCGCCGGGTTCCAGAACACCGCGGGGGCGAAGCCCGTCGGGGCGATATCGATCCCGACCCGGTACCTCCACACCGTCACCGAGACCGCCGACGCCGACGACGTCGAAGCGACGATCGACCTGCTGACGGCGTTCTTGGAGTCCGAGACGGGCGAGCACGACTACACCTTGTAGACGGCTCCGCTGCGATCACCTTTTCCGGACAGCGGTTATTCGAACCAAGGCGGTCGGTGAGAGCGGCGTCTGCGGTGTGAACCTCGGTCAGGCCCCCCTGTGAGCGACCGTATCGAGTCCGGTTTCGTCATCGTCGACAGACACTGTCCCGTCACTTGCGACGGTTACGATGCAGTCCGGGAGTTCGAACGACAGCACCCACGAACCCCTCTCGTGATCGACCAGCTGTTCTATCGCTTCTGGATCGATGTGATCGTTCAGTGCGAAACGCAACGCAGAAGGCTCGACGTCCCTCTCGTCGGCAACTGCTCTAATGATTTTTAGCGTAAGACCGCCACCCATACACGTTTTCTGTGGAGGTATCGCTAAAAGTTAGCACCCAACCAGTAAGGAGCACACGGCTGAAGTCACGCGGAACACAGCCGTCTATGTACGACGAAATCCCGGACGAATTCGTGGACGAAGAGGAACTGGCACCCTACAACCAGCCGTCTGGGAGTTCGTCCCGACGATCGTCGATCAGCGTGATCAGGGGCTCGATCTCGTCCCAGTCCGGCCCCTTACTGATCTCGTTCGTCTCCCGATCCCAACTGATGAAGTCCATCGCCTCGAGCTTCGGCAGGTGATTGTGAAGGAGCTGGAGTTCGAGAACGTCCGGGTCGATGTCGTCCGAGACGAGGTCTGACGGATCGCGGCCGTCGTCCCGTGGGTTGTGTTCGAGGAGCGCGACGAGCAACTGACGTCGATACGGATTCGAGAGAGCCTCAAACAGGTCGTCGACGCTCGGAGACCCTTGCATCACCGAGTGATGTCACAGCAGAAACGTATAGCTAATCGGCTTGGTGTGTGAGGTACTTAATCTTCGGTGTGGTTTTCAGACAGACGCCGCGACGGATCGGCTGCTGTCCTCTGAGTGGTTCACAAACGACTGCCGCTGACGACGGAGTGGGGCCGTCGTACCTCCCACGCGTTTTCTGCTGCCGGTCGGACGTACCGATGGAGGCAGCAAAGTCGGGGGGCCGGGAACGATTTCCGGCGACCAGGAGCGATTTCCGGCAACTAGGAGCGATTTCCGGCGGCCGAGATAGCGTCCGTGCGGTGCGGCTCCCGGCATCCCTCCGAACGGATCTGACGACTGTTCCTCGTTGAACTGCCGGCTACTCTCCCCGTAGTTCGGCTTTTAATTCCTGAATCTCCGTCTCAAGCTCTCGGACGGTGTCTAACCGGTAGCCGACGACGAGTCCGAACCCGCCGAGCAACACGCTGGCGATGACCCCGCCGAGATACATTCCGGCAGCCAGACCGAATGCCGTCAGAATGGCCGAATCGGGGATGAGGGGTTGCTGATCGGTGGACATGTCGCCCCATTCGGCGTTGGAGGAAAAAAATGGTATCCGAGAGTATCCCCCGCGTCTGTTTCTCGTGTCTGTGGGCGGCATCGACGATCGAACAGGCCGGCCGGCTGTCTTCCGCCAACTTCGGCTGCGTTACGTCCGGTCATGTGGGGAGTCGCTCGCGGGCAACGGATGGCGTACTGACCGACAACAGGCGGTGGCCGGTTCGCGGCGCTTCCCGAGGGGATTTCAAGCGCCCTGCACATGTTTCCGGGGTTCCTCTAATCGCCGACTCGCGTGTGATCCGATCGCTACCCACGTGTTCGCATCCGTCTCGTAATACTCTTCACAATTAAAATCTAAGTACAATATAGACATGAAAATTCGAATGAGAATCAATCAAATATTCAAGAGTCGTTTCGATTGGGTCCGGACGTCGGCGGACGGGTTACGCTATCCGCTCGACGCAGTCGGCGTCAAGTCCGCGCAGTACCTCGGTGGGCGATCGACTGACCCGCAGGCGTCCATCTCCGTTACCCGAGACGGCTACGTCGTCGAAACGGACGACTGATCCGCGGAACCGAGCCGGATTCTCGTTCGGGGTCCGGCCGGCGCGTTCGCGCCCGTCAGCGGCGGGTCGTCTCGCTCGGACGGTTTTATCGGGGTCGTCTCGCTCGGACGGGACGGTTGCGCGGCGGATCAAAAGGACGGGTGTGAAGGGGGCGAAGCCTCGGACGGGCTGGCAAGTGTATAAAAAGCGATGAGTGAATCGCTCGGTCCGCCGCCTCAATCGTGCCGGAAGCAGCGCGACCCCGTGAACGCCATCGCCATGTCGTGTTCGTCGGCGGCGGCGATCACGTCCTCGTCGTTGACGGAGCCGCCCGGCTGGATCACGGCCTCGATCCCGGCCTCCGCGGCCTCCTCGATCGCGTCCGGGAACGGGAAGAAGGCGTCCGAGGCCATCACGGCCCCCTCGGCCGACTTCCCCTCCGCGTCCTTCTCGGCTTTCATCGCCGCGAGCGTGACCGCGTCGACGCGGGACACCTGCCCCATGCCGACGCCGACCGTCTCCGTGCCGGTCGCAAAGACGATTCCGTTCGATTTGACGTGTTTCAGCGTCTTCCACGCGAAAACCATCGTCTCTAACTGCTCGTCGGTCGGCGCTCGCTCGGTGACGACTTCCAACTCCCCGGCCGTCGGGGACTGGAAGTCCCGCTCTTGCACGAGCCGCCCCCCGACGATGGGCTTCTCGGTGAACCGCTCGGAGAACCGCTCGTCGCCCTCGCCGAGCGGGCCGACGTCGAGCACCCGCAGGTTCTGCTTCTCGCGGAGCACGTCGAGCGCGCTGTCGGTGAAGCCGGGCGCAACGACGACCTCCTTGAACGAGTCGACGACCGCGTCGGCGGTGTCGGCGTCGCACTCGCGGTTCAAAGCGACGATGCCGCCGAACGCCGACTTCGCGTCGGTCCTGAGCGCGCGGTCGTACGCGTCGGCGAGGTCCTCGCCGACCGCGCAGCCGGCCGGATTCGTGTGTTTGATCACGGCGGCGGCCGGCTCGTCGAACTCCTTGACGAGGTCGAGCGCGGCGTCCGCGTCGTTGTAGTTGTTGTACCCCATCCCCTTCGCGCCGGGATTCAACTGGTCGGCGCCGACGACGGTCGCCTCCTCGCAGCCGTCGTCGACGTATAAGGCGGCGTCCTGATGCGGGTTCTCGCCGTAGCGGAGCGTGTCGGCACGCTCCTCGGAGACGAGTCGGCGCTCCGGAAAGTCGCCGCCGCCGTCGCCGTCGATCGAGACGCTGACGGCCGATCCCTCGTCGTCGGTGTCCACCGTCACGCGGCCCTCAGCGAACCACCTGACCGCCCGCGGATACGCCGTGAACTCCGCCTCGTGGAGGACGCGCTCCTTGAGGGACGCCGCATCGTCGTCGCCGTACACGGGCACCGCCTCCTGGGTGACGATCGGGCCCGCGTCGACCTCCTCGGTGGCGACGTGGACCGTACAGCCGGTCGTTTTGACCCCGGAGTCCAGCACCTGCTCGTGAGCGTCGGCGCCCGGGAACGAGGGGAGCAGCGACGGGTGGACGTTCAGCGTCGTCGGCGCGGCGTCGAGGAACTCGTCGGTCAGGACGCGCATGTAGCCGTCGAGACAGACGAGGTCGAAGTCGTATCCTGAGAGCCGGGCGACGATTCGGCGCTCGTGGGCCTCGCGCGACTCGTCGTCCTCGCGGACGACCACTTCGGTGGGAATCCGGCGCTCCGCCGCCGCCTCTAAGACGGGTGCGCTCTCGCGGTTCGTCAGGACGACCGACAGCTCCGCGCCGCCCGGCGCGACGTCGGCGATGTGTCTGAGGTTCCGTCCCCGGTTGCTCGCGAGTCCGGCGATCTTCATACGAATGCTCTCCGACCGATCGGGTATATCGATTGCGGTCCGTCGCGGATCTTGATCCACGCTTGCGGATAGGATCGGCCGAATAAACCGCTGTCAGCCGTATACCTATCCACGTCTGTGTGATTCCCCATCGACACCCTTTTGCTGGCTCCGGCGGCAGTCGCGAGCATGACGGACGAAGCCATTCCGGGCCTGACTCGGTCGGACCCCCTCGCGGCCGTCTCGCCGCTGGACGGCCGGTACGCCTCCCGCACCGCCCCGCTGTCCCCGTACGCGAGCGAGGCGGCGCTGATGCGCGCTCGAACGCGCGTCGAGGTCGAGTACCTGATCGCGCTGGCCGCGCTCGACGCGACGCCGTTCGCGTTCGACGACGACGGTGCGGCGGCGCTTCGCGACCTCTACGAGTCGTTCTCGGCGGACGACGCGCGGCTGATAAAGGCGCTCGAGGTCGAGGGGGCGGCGGGGTACGCCGCGACCAACCACGACGTGAAGGCGGTCGAGTACTTCCTCCGCGTTCGACTCGAGGAGCTGGCAGCCGACGGCGACGGCGGTATCGCCGACGCCGAATCGCTCTACCCGTGGATCCATTTCGGGCTGACCAGCGAGGACGTGAACAACGTCGCGCACCGGCTCCTGCTCAAGCCGGCCGTGAGCGAGGTGCTCGTCCCGGCGGTCCGCGAGGTCCGCGACGCCCTCGTCGACCTCGCTCAGGCGCACCGCGACACCCCGATGCTCGCACGGACCCACGGTCAGCCGGCGACGCCGACGACGTTCGGGAAGGAGATGGCGGTGTACGCCGCTCGGCTCGGTCGGGCGCTGGGTCGGGTCGTCGTCGCCAACGGCGACCTCTCGGGGAAGCTGGCCGGCGCGTCCGGGACCTACGCCGCCCACGAGGCCGCGTACCCCGACGTCGACTGGCGCGGGTTCTCCGCGTCGTTCGTCCGCGACCTCGAGCTGGAGCACACGCCGCTCGCGACGCAGGTGAACCCCTGTGACGACCTCGCGGCGCTGTTCGACGCGCTGCGTGGCGTCAACAACGTCCTCCTCGATTTGGACCTCGACGCGTGGCTGTACGTCTCCGACCGGTACCTCGGCCAAGAGGCCGTGGCCGGGGAGACGGGCTCGTCGACGATGCCGCACAAGGTGAATCCGATCGACTTCGAGAACAGCGAGGGGAACCTCTCGAAGGCGAACTCGGATCTCACCTTCCTCGCGGACTACGTCACCGCCTCGCGGCTCCAACGCGACCTCTCCGACTCGACGGTCAAGCGCAACGTCGGTGCGGCGCTCGCGCACTGCCTGATCGGCTACTCGAAGGCCGAAGACGGGCTCTCGAAGGTCGTTCCGAACGAGACCGTCATGCGCGAGGAGTTAGAGGCGACCCCGGAGGTGATCGGCGAGGCGGTCCAGACGATCCTCCGACGCGAGGGCGACACGGACGCCTACGAGCGGGTGAAGGAACTCACTCGCGGGCGCTCGGTCACTCTCGACGACTTCCGGGACCTCTTCGACGAACTCGACGTCGACGAGGGGGTTCGCGAGGAGCTGAAGGCGCTGACGCCGGCGGGCTACACCGGGGTCGCCGACGAGCTCGTCGACGAGATGGACGAGTAGCGCGACCACCGGTGTGGCTTGGTCACCGGCGTGGCTCGACTACCGGGGTAGCTTGGTCACCGGGGCGCTCAGCCATTGAGCGGCCGAACGACCGAATATTGGATCGGCAGAAGACGTTTATCAGTCGCGACCGCACGTGCGGGCGATGCCCTCCGACGACCAGCCGCGACCCGCAAGCGACCGCGAGACGGAGTATTCCGTCTTCGGTACCGACGAAACGGACGACGGACGAGACGGCGCGGAGCGTGGCGCCACCGAACGAGACGACACACGACGGAGCGCCGAAACCGACCCGGCACCCGCCGGACTGGAATCGTCTCACGAGGACGGCTGCCCGAAATGCGGCGGTACGGAGACGAAAACGGACGAAATCGCCACGAGTGGTACGGGTCTCACGAAGCTGTTCGACGTCCAGAACCGCAAGTTCGTCGTCGTCTCGTGTGCGGACTGCGGCTACTCCGAGCTGTACAAGGGACAGTCGGCGAACAACGCGATAGACTTCTTTATCGGGTGACGATGCGGTCGGTACGCCTCGCGTGAAGACGTCGGCCGTGCGTTCGGACCGTAAGAAACGGTCCTGCGATCGGACCGCAGACAGCGACCGATTTAATATTCGGGCGCGGCCCGGTTTCACCGTCCATGGTCTCCCTCCGTCACCCCTCCACGCTCCCGGTCGTCGGCGTCGTCGCCGACGGACAGACGTATCGACAGCTGTTCTACCTGCTGTTGGCGGTCCCGCTCGGCTTCGCCTACTCGGCGGTGTTCACGGTCGGGCTCACCGTCGGCTTCCTGCTGTCGGCCGTCCTCGTCGGGCTCGTCGTCCTCCTCGCGTTGGTTTTGGGTGCGCGACTTGTCGCCGGGTTCGAGCGGTGGCTCGCGAACCGGCTACTGGGGACGGACCTCGTCGCGTACGACGACGTGCCCGACGACGTCGGCGGCCGCCTCGCGGGCGTGAGAAAGTACACCGACGCGACCTCGACGTGGCGGGGCGTCGGCTTCCTCTCGCTGAAGTTCTTCATCATGTTCCTCGCCTTCGTCCCGATTTTCGGGCTCGCGAGCGCCCTTCCGCTGGTCGCTGGGCCGTTCCGGTATCCGTACACGGCGTCGTTCGGCGAGGTCAACGGGGAGCCGGTG